>DATAIH010000289.1:0-53956 GCA_036262755.1 Candidatus Acidiferrum sp. | reverse complement strand
CCGCCATAATCCAATTCCCTTTAAATACCGTGTGCTGCCACGATAACTGACAATTATGGTATAACAGTTATACCAAACATGCGATTCCACTTTGACAAGCGGAAGAGCAAGCAGCTAAAAGCGAACCCCAAGCGGGGGATTGGATTTGAGGAGGCGCAGGAGATCTTTTCGCACCCCTACTACCTGGACCAGCGCTCTGACATGCCAGAGCAGTATCGAGCTATCGGCTGGGTTGCGGAAAGATTGTGCTCGCTTATATTTGAGGTGCGGGAAGATAAGGAAGGAGAGTACTGCCACCTTGTCACCGTTTGGAAGGCAACCAGGCAGGAGCAGCAACTTTATGAAGAGAACTCGTAAACAGAAGAAGCCCGTGCCGGCAGAGACCATTGCTCGTCTTGCAGACAAAGGCAAGGACGTCTCGCGTTTTTTCACTAACTCAGGCCACATGATGAGCCCGATCCAGAGGGTCAATGTAGACTTCTCCTCGCCGATGCTGGACGAACTGGACAACGCTGCAAAGGAACTGAACATCAGCCGGCAGGCAGTAATCAAAACGCTGATCCGACAGGCCCTTGACCAGCATTATCTGGCAACCCGCCCGCCTGCTCCGAAGGAGCAGTAGGTTGGACATCCTGTTCAACCGAAACGGCAAGGCCTCGATACCGAGAGGCCGAACCTTATCAGAGCGGACGAACACACGGCTACCTTGACATTCCCACGAGGCGTCTCGAATATCGTCTCCATTCAGGTAGCCCTCCGTGTGTATAGGTGATGCAGTCCGCCGACTTGGGCAATTTCGATCACCCGGCCAAGCGCGGGAGGCTCGACGGCTCGGCTGACAGGTGCATCCTCGTTGGGCAAAAGGCGCGTTCGAAAAATCTCGTCGTATTGGAAATGGCTTTTCAGCATGCGGCATAATCCAGCTTCATCGAAGACGATGATGTGATAGAGGCATTCGCGACGAACCGAGCCGTTTTGTGGCCACCGTTGCTTCGCCAAAACTCCGGGGCCTGCTGTGGAATCAATGACGTGGCGGCCGGCGTCTCCACCAGCGTTCTGGTATAACTGTTCGCCATGTTTCGTCTCCTCGGCGTCTTTTTCGCAACCCTCGTTCGCCTCCTTTGCTCGCGTCAAAGTCTGGTCCTCAAGAACCTAGGAAGCGAGGCCGAATGCGGCACCGCATGTAGCGTCGCGCCCGGCACGTCCCGCTGTTGGAGTGCTGCTACTGCTCATTCCCACCCCGTATTTGAGGCTTCAAAATCGCCGCTTACGAAGAACCCAAATCTTCAAATCGCAAATGCACTTTATTTATGCAGGTTTCCAGACGACAGTAGACGACAGTAGACGACAGGTGACGACAGATTTCGCGGGTTGGAGTCACACCCTCTCCGCCATCCCTTGACAACAACGCGATGTAGGCAGACAAAACTGCCTCCTGCGTGTTCATTCGCATGGGTGTTATTCCTGAGTCGTGGGTTAAGGCTGAGATCGTGAGAGAAGAGAGTGTGGGAGTGTGTCCACTACTGGAACCGGCAAATGACAGCTCCCGTTGTCGGCGGTTGTGTGGCGAAGGGGATTGTGGGATTAAAGCGGTGGGTGAATTATTCGTATCTCAAAGCGACCATAGGATCCACGCGCATCGCTCGCCGCGCCGGGACGTAACACGCTAGAAGCGCTACGCCGGCCAGGATGAGCGAGACGACAGCGAACGTTAGAGGGTCTGTCGGGTTGACGCCGTAAAGCAAACTCGACAAGAGGCGCGTGAACCCTAGCGCGCCGATGATTCCGGCGCCCAGGCCCAGCAAAACCGGTGTCATTCCTTGGCTTACCACACGCCGAAGCATGTCGGCCTTTTGCGCGCCAAGCGCCATGCGGATTCCGATCTCGCGAGTGCGGCGCACGACGGAGTAAGAGACTACGCCATAAATACCAAGGCATGCGAGTAGGAGGGCGGCAGTGGCAAATAGCGAGGTCAACAAAGTTTCGAACCGCTGCGGCGCAAGCGACTCGGAAACGATTTGGCCCATGCTGCTGATGCTTGGAATGGCCACACTCGGATCGATCTTCCAGATCGCTCCGTGCAATTCGGGAGCCACTGCTGTGGCGGGCAAGCGGGTGCGGAGGATCAGCGACCCTGTCAGACCGCTTTCATAGAGCACATACACCATTGGCGCTGGTGCTTTGAAAAGACTCACGCGAGTATCGCCTACGACGCCCACCACCTGATATCCAGGAAATCCGGAAGGCACGTCCACGTCAAATCTTTGGCCGATGGGATTGAGGCCGGGCCAAACCGTCTTACCGGTAGAATCGGAAATAACCACGGCCGGTGTGCCCGCGTCGGCCCATGCTAGTTCCCGCCCGTTCAACAAGGGAATGCCGAACGTCTTGAAATATTCGGGCGTGATGCGGCGATACCTGGCAAACGGACGCTCGGCCACAGGCCGGGTGTCGCCGGGCAGGTTAACGGGATTGTTGTTCCATTCACCTTTGAGGGGCAGCAAATTCGTAACCGCGGCAGATTCGACGCCTGGTAGCTCCGAAGTGGAAGCGAGAAGCCTACGCCAGAAATCGGTTCGCTGCTCGGATCGGGGATATTGCCCCTCAGGCAGTTGTAAGTTCACGGTGAGAATATGTTCAACCGCGAAACCTTCAGGTACCCTGACCAATTTTGCGAAACTCGCGACCAGCAACCCGGCAGCGACCAGCAGCATGGCGCTGAGCGCGGTCTCGAGTCCGACCAGAAATTCGCGCGCGCGCAGCCGCATCCTGCTATCCGCGCTGCGTGCCCCAGCCTGCAACGCGTCTTGAGGATTGGTTCGGGCTGCCCGCCATGCAGGCAGCAGGCCAGCTAAGACTCCGGCCAAAACCGAGATTACCAACGTAAACCCAACGACGGCACTATCCAGGCGGACATTGTGCAGGCGTGGCACGCTAACCGGCGCGACTGCCAGCAATCCCCAAAGCGCCCAATGCGCCAATACAAGCCCCAGCGTCCCACCCAGCAGGCCAAGCAGCAGCGTCTCCACTAGAGTTTGGCGCAACAGACGGCCCCGGCTAGCTCCCAGGGCTCTACGGATTGCGGCTTCCTGCTCTCTAGCGGTGGCGCGCGTTAACACAAGATTTGCGAGATTCACGCAGATGATGAGCAGCACCGCCAGCACCGCGGCGAGTAACATCCAAAGGCCGCGCGCGGTGGAGCCCACGATCATATCGCGCAACGGCATCATCACGGTTCTTGAGTTGGGCATAAACGACTGCGAACCTAATTCGCGGCCCAGGATCACGTTCAGCTCCGTGGTTGCCTGCTCCGCGCTCACGCCGGTCTTCAGTCTGGCGATGGCTGCGAAACCGAACCCGGCACCCGGATCCAGCTCCCATTGCTCGAAAACCTCAGGCACAAAGACCTCAGGTTCATTGGCGGAACCGGTGATGGCCGTTAATTGATCCCCTCGGGGAAAGTGGAGCGTCGGCGGCAGGACACCAACGACAGTGTATGGGCTCCCGTTTAACGCGATTGCTTGTCCGATGATGTTGGGATCACCGCGAAATCGATTTCGCCACAGCGCGTTCGTCAGAATGACTTCATGATTGTGCCCGGCTTGGTCCGCATCCGGCGACAAATTGCGGCCAAGAAATGGCGTGACGCCCAAGACATCGAAAAGATTCGCGGTTACTGCATCCGCGCTCAGCAGTGTGGGTTCCCCGCCACTCGTTAGGTTCAAGGTCACGCCATCTTCGACAAGCCCGATTCCGGCCAGCGACTTCGCCTGGCTCGACCATCCCAGATAAGCCGCGGGATTTACCGGCACCATCGGAAGCTTTTGCGCTAGCTTTGGAACGAATAGCTCAATGGCCACTAATTCGCTTGGATTGGGGAATTCAAGTGGCTGCAGAATTACGCCGTTGATAACAGAAAAGATCGCTGTATTGGCAGCCAATCCCAAACCTAGAGTGAGAATGGCAACGGCGGTGAAGCCGGGAGACTTGCGCAAGATTCGCAGGCTGAAGTGCAAATCTTGTCCGAAGTCTTGAATCCAGTTCACGCCGCGCGTGTCACGACATTTCTCTTTGGTCTGCTCGATACCGCCCAGGTCTAGTCGCGCCCGGTGTTGCGCTTCCTCGGGTGCCATCCCTTGCGCAACGTATCCCTCGGTTCTTCGTTCGAGCTGGTCGCGGAGCTCGTCGTCCAGTTCCTGGTCCGCCTGCGCCCAGCGAAACAACGACCGCAGCCGTAAGGGAATCGTGGACAGCCAATGCTCCGGTCGCATACTCCAACCTCCGCTTCGCGCCGCGCAACGCTCACGCCTCTTTCAGCTTAATAACTCGCGAAATGGCGCTCGAAAGCCTACCCCAGTTGTCTGCTTCTGTCTCGGGCTGTCGCCGCCCAAGCCATGTCAGCGAATCATATTTCGCCCGCCGGCCATATTCGGACGTTTTCCACTCGGCTGTAATCCAGCCCTCTTGTTCCAACTTGCGCAGAGCCGGGTAGAGCGATTCATCGCTCACCTGTAAAACGTCGCCGCACACCTGCTTTAATCGCTGACTCACGGCGAAGCCGTTCATTGGCTCAAGCGCCAGAACTTTCAACAGCAGCATGTCCAAGATGCGCTGCACGAGATCGGGAGGCTTGCTCATCTTTATGCCCTCGGTAACCGAGCCTAGCACCGCTTCCCTCGGTAAGCAAGGGGGGATGCGTTTCTGTTTGGCTTTTCGAAGCACCAACGGTTCCGTTCCATCCAAGCTGCCTTGGGCAAGGAATCCGGGTCAGACAGGCTTTCGTCTCCTTGGCTCGGCTAGGTGGATGTGGCGCTCGTGGCGGTACACGGATTGACTGGCGGAAGCAGGCCGCGGGCTGGACGTGGGCACGGTACAAACGGGCTTCTACGGCCAAAAAATCCGTCCTGGGTTGCCCAAAAGCGTCTAGCGTGGTTTTGAGCAGGCATTAGAGAGCTCTTTAGAACTTGCCGCCCACCGTGCGTTGAAAGAAAACTCTGGGACTCTTCGTATCTCTATTGAACCTGGACCATTGGTCTGCCGCTTGAAGCGCTTCCCGCCAAACGGCCTGTGGTGGTGTGTAGTCTGGGCTGGAGAAGAACATGCGCTTCGTGCTGAGGCTGGCAGGCTCCGGTGCGTTCCTATGTGTGGCGTACAGCCCCGGCGTTGCATTCGCCCAAAGCCATATGCTCGCTGCAAACGATCCTATCCTTGCGCAACTCAAAACAAAGGGAAAGCCCGGATTAGCTGTCGCGCAGGCCCGCAGCAATGTGATCGAAATTCTGCAGTCCAAAAATTCCTGCAGTGCCTGGTTTCACGAGGTGGACCCGAACGCCGACTCCACCTTTGCCTCGCTCAAATTCGTCATTGAAACCGACGGACCAAAGGAGGTCCTTGGTTTGCGGTTGGGCTCAGGGGAAATGCTGCTGAAGCACCCCTATGCCGCTAGGGCGCTCGAAAACAGCTCCTTCGTTGTCCTCAACGCCAACGGAGCTTTCTTCGTCCGTGCCGCACCCGTGTTTCAGCAGGACAACCAGGGCGGTTTTTATCGCCTGTCTGGTTCGCACGACCTTGTGGCCGGCTGGTACCGCGGAAACACGCTGGCCGCGCAAATAACGATCCTTCTCCACGAATTGGGACATATCGTTGGCCGTCTACCGGACGATTCTGACGAAATGAGCGGCCGGTCTGATCGAAACACAGCCGAAGTCCTTCGCTTTTGCCGTAAGCAAGTCAACGCTGCGGCGCAGAGTCCTCTCCATTCTGGGCGTTAGCGGGGCAGTGCGGCGGAGTGGCTATCGTGGGGCGGCGCCTGGGCGAAGACGGACGAAGAGAAGCGGCAGTGCTAGAAAAATTTGGGAAAACAGTAGGTAAATCCTAGGGAGAGTTTTGCTTTTCACGCTGCAAGTGACGCTTCAAACGCCAACCTGCGCGTGGCGCAGTTTCGTCCCCCGAATCGAACGGGCTCCGAAGACGTTGTCCATCGGCGTCCAATTAAAGCGAGCAGCGTCCAGCGGGCGGGCGCCGGCCGCAGTCGAGCAGGCGGGGAGTGGTGCAACGATTGCCCTCCGGCCGCCCACCGAGCCTGCCTGACGCCGATCGCGGACCATGGCACACAGCTGAGAGCTTCGTTCCTATTTCAGCGCAGGGATGGCACTTATTTTCCGGTCTTTTCCGTCTCAGGGGCAAAGTAACCACGGCGGGCCTGCACCTTCAGGCGGTTCTGACTTACTTTGACCCTCAAAGCATGATAAGCGCCGTTCGCTTTCATATCCGCAGGTGAAAAGGCCAACAGATAAAGGGAACTCGGTCCCGAAATCAAGTTGCGAAAACCCACTTCAAGATTGTTACTATTGTGGAAGTAGGTTCCGCCAGTCCCATCCGCGAGTTCGGCCATGACGCTTTCCTTTGCGGTCATCGCAACCTGGAGGTTGAGAGCCCGCTGTTGCACGCCAAGAGGAGAGCCACCGGCTTCTTGAGAGACATCCAAAACCGTGGTGTAGAGCCCGCGTGCATCGACCGAATTGATGATCACGTTGGCCCGAGCGGCCAGGTCTAGAAGTTGGGATTTCAATCCCATTGCCTCGGTGGAAGGTGTGAGAAACCCGGAAGAAACCAGAATGAGCACCCGCTGTCCGGGCAGCGCGCCCATTTTGCTGACAATCAATTTCAGGAAGCCCAAGTTGCTGCGATAATTCTGCTCTCCCATGGCAACGGCACGCTCGGCGGCTTGGTGGGCCATTTGGGCAGCGGTATTTGCCATGGAGGGATCGAGATTGCCACAAGTTAAGGCATCCTCGGCGGCAGCCTGTAGGGCGACAGCATTATTTCTATTGATAATCAGATCTCCCTCATAGTAATCAACATCAGGGCATTCGTGTGGATCGTGTTGGTAGACCTTGCTGACTTTCAAATCCGTGACAGCCCTTCGCAGTTTGGCGCGATCCCGTGTAAGTCCGCTGTTGCTACCAGAAGTAGCTAGTACCGCCACCATATCTGATGCGATCAGTGAATCCTCCAGGATCTTGCTGATCGCCTGTTGTGCTTCCGCGAGATCACCGCTGCTCAGGTTCAAATCGTCAAAAACAAAAACGATAAAACGCTGCGCCGGAGCCGGGTATCCCGGCGCTACCGGACCGCGGTTGTCGGCAGGACCGGGCGCAGTCGTGTTTGCACTGTTGCTGTCACGTTGTACAACGTCGAATCCGCTGATGGCTTGCAACCTCCCGTCATCGAACACCTGAAAGTCGCCTCTGCTCAGATTGCTGACAATCCGACCTTCAGGATCGCGGACCACCACGGGTACCACTACTTCGTTGACCCTGGTTTTGACGACGACGGCAGAATTGGGCGTAGACGGTTGTTGCTGGGGCCACCCGGGCGACGCAGGGATTAGGCTTGCTAAGCAGGACAGGAGAATCGCCGGTAAGGATGGGAAGCTTAAACGCATACTGTCAGCTGGCCCGTTTCCCAAGATCCTTTGCGTTGCGGGGCCCAGGGGGCTGTGTGGCGGCATCAGGAATGCGCTGGGCGTTGTGCAACGCGTGTGCGCCAGCGCGAGTCAGATTATCATAAGTGCTAAAGAGACGATGCAGCCGACGTTCCGCCGGAAGCGAGGGTATTCATGTTCCTCGATAAACGCATGCATCTCGCCATTCTCGCCTTCGTTGCGTTCGCCGTTGTGGTCCTCCCCGCTGTTTCACGGGGCGGGGATCCGGTGCGGCTGAAATCCAAGAAAGTTTTGCCTAATCCGTTGGGTTCCTGTGAGCAGCCTTGCGAGCAACTGAACAAGGATGGGCAGAACACGAATATCGAGTTGCATTCGTATGTGGAAGAGCCGCTCGATCAGTTGCTAAAACGTGTCCCGGAGTTGAAAGGGATTAATCCGGCTGCAGACCAGGGGGAGCTTGCTATGATCCTCCGGAGCACCGGTGCTGCAGTGGATGAGTTCTTTGCCAATGTCGTCGACGTGATCGCACATGAGGAAATAGTCCAGGAGCGGCTGAGACCAACGGTTGTGAACGGGGGCATGCCGGGAGGGCTCGTCGACTTCAAGACGCGGACGCGAGACAGCTATTTGATCCTGCGCCAAATAAATGGCTCCCGCGCGAAGATCGATGAATTTCGGATGAATGACAAGGGCATGCGTATTGATGAAGTCGGGCTCGATAAAGGCTTTGTCATGACCTCCGGTTTCGCACTAAGCATCGTGCATTTTTCATCTATAGTCCAATGGGATTCCAGGTTTCTTCATCTTGGTGACCAAAAAATTGGTGGGAAAGACACGTATGTAATCGCCTTTGCCCAAATGCCCGGCGAAGCACGTAATCCGGTTACATTGAGAGCTGAAGGAGCCAAAGTGAACTTGTTCGTACAGGGAATCGCATGGGTGGACAAGGCTAACTTTCAGATCGTGCAAATGCGAACGGACTTGTTGGCTCCCCGGCCGGATATTGGGTTAGACGAGCAAACTACCGAAATCACCTTTAAAGAAGTGCGATTTTCGGATTTGGCTATCCCGTTGTGGCTTCCGCGCGACGTCAATATAAATGTGAGATTTACGGCTGGTGCTTCCGTAGAAATCGTTCGGAACACGCACCGCTACACAGACTACCGACGTTATCAAGTCTCCACAAAGATCTTGTCGCCAAACTGAGTAAGGACTTCTCCGTGACGTCGATGACCCTGGCAAAAAGCGCCCGAGAGCCGCGAGACAGTTGACATCAAGAGATTCCGTTCCGATACGGGAATAGCCTCATTGTTGGCGCTCCTAAGGATTCTTGCTCAAACGCCGGTAGTAATCGGCGACGGATTCCTGGTATTCCGTCGGGACTGCGGAGGCTTTTCCAGCGCGCGCTCCGCTCGCCGCGCCCTGGCGACGTAGCACCAGTTCCAACTTGTCCACCGAGCTTAGCAGTTCGCGTTGCATGCGCTCCACCATCGCGGGATTGCCCGGGAAACGGCTCGGATCGAGCTGCTGCATCCGCCGCGCCAGCTCGGCCACGTCTTTCGCGGCCTGCGGATCGTTTTGGACCATGTGGCGCAACTCGTTCAAGTCCCGCATCCCCTGCTGAAAAGTACGCTCCGAATCGTCCACATTGCTCGGTTCCACGGGCGCAGGCCGCTCTCCGGGGCGACCGTACCGGTTATTGCCAGTGTTGATGTTGTCCCATACGGTGCCGGCTACACCGCCGGCGCGGATATCGCCGCTTAGGTCGCCGGCGTTATTGTCGCGGCGGATGGCATCGCCGGCAAGCTGGCCAGTGCGTCCCTGCTTTCCGTCCTGCTGACTACGCCCGGCATTCTGTTGTCGGGAGTTCTGCCCGCTCGTCGAGCTGCCGCGCGAACCTGTCATGGCTTCGAGTTGGCTGCGAAGCCGCTCCAGCTGATCAAGTGCCGCGGTCGCATTGGGCTGGTCGGCGCCGGGGTGTCCAGGCTTGCCTAGCCCGACTCCTTTCTGCGCGTCCTGAAGCCGCTGGTTCAGCTTCTCGAGACCCTGCGCGATCTCGGTTTCCGTGCCGTTCGCATTTGGATCGATTCCGCGTCGCAACCAGTCCGCAGTTCTTTGCACATGATTATCGAGATCGGACTCATCCATCTCCGTCAGTGTATCGCGCAATTTCCGGGCGACCTCCGGCTGGGTGTGGGCCATTTCCTGTGCCGTATCGCGAATTCCTTTCTGCAATCTTGACAGGTCGTCCGAGAGCTTCTGCCGCTCCCCGGCCAATCGGTCGCGCTCGTGAACTCGCGCCTGCATACCGTCGAGATCCGTCGGGCTTGCATCGCGTTGCTGGGTGGCGAATTTGCCGATCTGCTGAGCCTGCGCGCGCTCCTCTTGCGAAAGTCGACTGGCTTCGCGCGCTAAAGAGTCCATCTGGTTCGAGGCAAGTTGCTGCTGCGTGCCCGCGAGCAAATTCGACGCTCGACGAAGCTGATCGGCGGCCTCTTGTCCCGCAGCGCCGCCCTGCTGCGATCGGTCCGCGCGTTTCATCGCATCGGTCGCCTGTCTCAAACGCTCGAGTGCCTGCTCTGTTCGCGGATCTCCGGACTTGCCTGCCTGTGAGCGGCTCCCGGCTGACGCACCCTGCTGCTGCGAACTCTGCTCCGACCCATTCGCACCTTGCTCGCCCCGCGTCATTTGTTCGATCTGCCGCCGTAATTGTTCCGCTTCGCGCCGCAGCATTTCCTGTTCCCAACGTTGCTGGAAGCTCTGCTGCGGATTACGTTGCTGGTTCGCTAATTCCTCCTGGCGTTTGGCCAGCGCATCCAGTTTCTTCAAGGCGTCCTCTACATCCTTTTCCCGCTGCTCCGCCGGGGATGCCTTCTGCGCGGTTTCATACTGATTTTTTTCTGTGTCCAATTCCAGATCGAACAAACTAGCCAGATCGCGCCCGGCGTTGCCGCCGGCCCCGCCGCCGCCGCGTTGTCCGAAGGCAATTTCGATTTTTCGGAAGGTGGCCTCGGCGCGCAGCAATGCTTGCAGCGCTTTCTGTTCCCATTGCATGGCATCCTTCCACTGCATCTGTCCGAGCTTTTCCGCCGAAGGCAGCATGGCCTTAGCCGCATCCTGCATGTCTCTGTCGAAATCGGAGAACTCTTCGTTGGCCTGGGAAAGGTCACGGCTCTGCATTCGAACCGAAAGCGCCATGACCTGATCGCGAAGTTTGCGCTGCGCGTCAGATAGGAACTGGCCTGCTGCAGATGCCTCCTTGGGACTCGACATCTTGTCGTTCTGCTGCTTCCAGGTGGCCGCGATCAACTCTTTCTGCCGTCTGGAAATTTCGATCTGATTGCTGCCACCGCTCCCGCCGCCGTTGCCTCCGATCTGCTGCGATTGGGAAAACTCGCGCTCAAAAGGTTCGACCTGGACGAAGCTGATGTCCGTACGAGCCTCGGTGTGACCATCTCGTGCAGTCGCGTATAAGCTCACCAAATCGCCTGGCACCAGCTTGAATTCCTCGAGCGGCAGCATGAAAGAACCGTTGGCGCTCTTCGTGCCTGTGGATTTAAGCAGGCTCACGTCCTCGGTCGGCCCGCCGTTCACGGAGTAGTGCAGGCGCATGTCTTCGAGGCTGAACTGGTCCTGCGCCGTCACGCCGACGGTCACTTCCTCGATTGGGCTGGCCCGGTAATCGCCGCCGGGGCGATCAATCGTGATCTCCGGCGGCATGGCCTTATCCGTCGCAATGAAGTAGTCCTCCGATAAGCGCACCTCTTGGCCGCCATCGATATCCGCCAGATGATACGCGCCATCCTTTTCCAAACGGATCGAGCCTCGATACCTGTTTCGCTCGCCGCCCGCAAGTTGAATCATCTGGCCATTGTCGAGGGTCAGCCGGCCGTCCTTTAACGGGCGGTCCATCTCCACTTCAAGGGCGGCTTCGGTTCCTTCGATTGCTCGCAGGTCGCCGGAATGTTCCTCGGTCACCGGCTTCATTCCCGTCCATGCCGGATAGTGGTAGGTAACTTTGATTTGTTTTACCGAAGGCAGGTCCAGCACGCGCAATTTGTAGTGCGTGGAGACAAGCGGCCCTGCAGCCACATAATATTCAACATTCTCCGGCAGCCCGGCGAAAACGAACTGATAGGTCGCGCCACTGCCGGTGTCGTGCTCGTCCTGCATGACCACAGGTTCCCATCCCGAAGCGCTCCCGTAACGCGCAAACAGCCGCGCTCTGTCGGGATGCATCCCGGTCACCTGCGCGGTGATCAGTTGATCGCTATTTCGTCGCACCGTGGCATTCCCGGGAGTCACTCGAATGGCATAGAGCGGAGCGGTGTTCCTGTTGGTCCAGAGCATGGCAGCTCCATAGCCCAGGTACCCAGGTCCGTCAGCCGTCATCCATACCAGCACGGCGAGGCAAGCCACTCCCGCGCCGCCGAGAGCGAACAAACGGTTGTCTGGCACCAACGAGTGCGGCTCGGTTTCCTTTGTGTGCTCGAGCGTGTCCGCAGCCAGCAGTTCCAGAAACGGGTCATTGCTCTTGCGCACTTGCTCCTCAAAGGTCGTAAGGCGCTGTTCCAGGCCGGGATTTGCAGTTTCCGCCTTGCTTACAGCCCACTTGCGAGTCACGCCGATCACCGGCAACGCGATACCGAATACCGCCGCCACGGCGAGCGCAACGAAGATGGCTAATCGCCCAGCCGTGACGCCATGCGCCGGGAACGCGAGGCGGTTGAGCAGCAGCACGAGCGCGACGGTAATGGCAAGCGCTGTGGCCGTAAATATGGCTGCGCCACGCAGCCAAACACCGACCCGCAGCCGCTGCTGCAGGCGCGTAATATAACTGTTGAGCTCGCTGCGGTTGTTCATGCTTCCTCCCGTTGCGTGCCCAAGTAGTCGCTGGCCAGAGCGGTCTCCGCCAATGCGACCACCAATGCAACCAGCATAACGTACCACCAAAGGCTTACGGCACGCGCTTTCACTTGAACCGGTGCGGAGCCCGCTGGCTCTGTCCCTCTGCTTCCAGAGCCTCCGCTCCACAGGGCTTGCATATCTTTGCCGAGCGGCTCCAGATTCGATTCGCGCCGGTCAGGGTTGACGCCGATGACCGCATCTCGTCCGTTGGCAAAACGAATCTGATAGAATCCCGAGCGTTCTAACCGAAAGGATTGCATCGTTCGCGCTTCGTTTAGGGACAAGGGCCGACGGCCCCCCGGATCAATCACCTCGACGGTGGCCGCAACCCCTGCCGGTTCAGCCGTCTCGCGCAACTGCACAAAGGAATCCACCACCTTCGAGCCACTCAGACGCTCGTCACCTGAGAGATACCGAGCCAGTCGATCGACGAAAACCACAAAGATGGGGTGGAGCGGCAAGTCATTGGTCAGGTTTTCGAGTCCCGAAGCGAGCAGCACGATGTGTCCTTCGCCCACTTGCTTGTCGAGTAGCAGTGGGGTGTCGTCCGAGAGGCGTGCTGCCACACGGGCTTGCCCCTGTTCCGGTACCGCGGCGTAGAAAACCTTCACTTCCGCCCAACCGCCGTTATTGGCCCCGGGCTCTGCTTGATCCAGCGCCGGATAGCTGACGTCCACCTGCCCTACGGTAGCCGTGCCTCCATCGCGCGCGTAATCACGGGTGTCCTTCACATTGCCTCCCCACAGCGGAATCGGCGCATGGTGGCCGGCGGAGGTGCCTAGGGCGATCAGGACGCGGCCGCCCTTCGCAACATACTGCCCGAGCGTGTGCTCAAAAATCCCGGGCAGCGCGACTGCGTCCGATAGGACCACAAAGGCGTATTTCGACGGGTCGAGATCGGTTGCCTGCTGCGCTGCTACCGACTGCAGCACCAACCAACCTTGGCTTGCCGCGGACAACGCGGATCCAAAATAAAGTGCTGACCGCGTATCGTCGGCAGCGTGTACGAATAGCACGCGTTCGGGATCGGACCGTCGTACGGCAAATACGCTGGTATCATCTGCCGGAAATGCGTCTTCGCCTTGGACTCGCACTTCACAGCGGTTGAAACCATGCCCCACGTCGAGAGGCGCAAATTCCACTGTCGCGCGACCGTCGGCCGGCACGTCGACCTTCCGCGTCGCAATCGTCTTCCCGTTCACCACCAGCGATACGGTTTTTGTGGCAGCCGGAGTCGCGAAACCCGCGATGACCACCTTTACGCGAGAGTGCTTCGGATCTTTCGGATCGGAGAGCGTGGCCGGGGCCTCTACGCTCTCGACCGTCCAGTTCGCTGGCGCAGGGCCGTCAGCGACCGGATGCAACACTAGCTCAGCGTTGTTCGGTAGAACTGCTTCCGAAAGGTTCGATGGCATTGCACTGCGCTGCATATCGCTGAAGAGGTGAAGCTCAATTGGCCCATGCTCGGTCTCGGCCAGCGAGCGCATAGCCTGGCCCAGTTCGCCAAAGTTCGCATGTCCGTCGCCCGGCTGAATGTTTTCCAGTGCAGCCCGCAACTGAGCGTCATCGGTGATCGCCGCGGTTCGCATCTCGAGCTGTCCACCGAGGCTCATGATTTGCGTTTTCTGCCCACGCGGTTTTCCTTCGAGTAGCGCGAGCGCCTGTCGCTTTGCGTCGCCGAAGCGTGTTCCCGCCCGCATACTAAAGGAATGGTCGAGCACAATCAGAAGCAGTCGGAAGTTTGCGCCTGCCGTAGCCTTGCGGATATACGGATTTGCGAACGCAACTACCACCAGCAGGACCAGGGCACATCGCAGCGCGAACAGCACGAGATACCTCAGCCTCCGGTGGCGCGTGGAGCTTTGTGTGCCTCGTTCGAAGAACATCAGAGAACTTACCGGCCGTGGTGTGGCTTTGTGCCGCCGCAACAGATGTACAAACACGGGTACGCCCAGCGCCGCCAGCCCACCCAGAAACCATGGTGCGAGAAAACCCATCAGTTACCCGCCTGCCGCAACGAGAGATATCCGCGCAACGCGCGATCGAGCGGCTCATTCGTAACCAGTAATTGATAATCCATCCGCGCACCCTGTGCGCGCGTACGAAGCTCCTCGATATGCGTATCGATTTTCGCGCGATAAGTAGTTCTCGCATATTCGGGGATCACCTCAATTTGCCGGTCGGTCTCGAGGTCGACCAGCAGCGCCGATCCCCGCAGCTCCGGGCGCATCTCCTGCGGATCGAGAATATGAAGCAGCACGACCTCGTTGCCGTGAAACCGCAACGGTGCGCCGGCGCGTACGATCTTTTCGGGCTCTTCGTAAAAATCCGAGATCAGGATGACGATTCCGCGCCGGTGCAGAAAATTCTGAAAATGCCCGAGCGGCTTGGCGAAATCGGTTCTCGCCCGCGGTTCAGCCCGTTCAAGACCGGCGAAAAGGCGCGCGAGTTGGCCGGGGCGCGTAGACGGCCTGATGTATTCCCGCACGTCTTCGTCGAAAACGATCAGTCCTGCCGCATCGCGTTGATTGTGGATCGCCAGATAGAAAAGCGAGGCTGCGATGAAGCGAGCGTAGTCCATCTTGGTTGGCGGACCCGAGGTGTACTGCATCGAGTTACTCGCATCCAGAAGCACGGTCACCTGCGTATTGGTCTCGCCTCGGTAGCGCTTCAAGTAGCATCGTTCCGTGCGCGCAAACAGGTTCCAGTCCACGTGGCGCAAGTCATCCCCCGGCACATACGCCCGGTATTCGGCAAACTCCTGACTAAATCCGAAATCCGGCGAGCGATGCAAGCCGGCCACGAAACCGTCCACCACGGTCTTCGCCAACAGGTCCAGCGAAGAAATGCCCGCGAGCACGTTGGGATCGAGGAACCGTTGCATCAGTTCTCCTTCGGCGGCTCCATCTGCGAGATCAGTTGTTTCAGGATCTCGTCCGCGTCGATTTGGTCGGATTCCGCGTGAAAGTTCAGCAGGATTCGGTGCCTCAGGACCGGAACAACCACGGAAGTTATGTCCTGGTAGCTGACGTGATATCGCTTGTTCGAGAGCGCCCGGGCCTTTGCCGCCAACACGATGAATTGCGCCGCGCGCACGCTGGCTCCGTAGTTCACGTATTTCTTCACTAGCTCGTGGGGGTTTTCACTTTTGGGCCGCGTCGCGCGCACCAGGGCCACGACATAGCGCGAAAGTGCTTCCGCAATGGGCACCATGCGCACGAGCTGCTGGAACTCGAGAAGCTCTTCGGCCGAAGTTACCGCTTCCACCTTCGGTACTCGGGTCGCCGTGGTAAGGTCGATCACCGTCAGTTCGTCTTCGGCACTCAGATCGTCGAGGATCGCGTTGAACAGGAAGCGGTCCAGTTGCGCCTCGGGCAGCGGATAGGTCCCCTCGAGCTCGATCGGATTTTGCGTCGCCAATACGAAAAATGGCGCCGGAAGTTGGTGCAGATTCCCGCGCACGGTGCAGGAGTGCTCTTGCATCGCTTCGAGGAGCGCAGATTGCGTCTTCGGAGGTGTGCGGTTGATCTCGTCCGCCAGCAGCACGTTCCCGAATATCGGTCCTTCGACGAAGGTCCACTTGCGGTGGCCGGTCGTCAGGTCCTCTTCGATGATATCCGTGCCCGTGATATCCGATGGCATTAAGTCCGGTGTGAACTGGATACGCCGGAACTTCAATCCGAGCGCCTCCGCGATCGTACGCACCATTAATGTTTTCGCCGTGCCGGGCAAGCCAGTCAGGAGGCAGTGACCACCCACAAAAATGGCAATCAGTATCTGGTCCAGCACCTCTTGCTGGCCAACGATCACTTCGCGCACTTGCCGAAGGATTTGCTCGCGCACGCTTTGAAAGCGCTCGATTCGTTTCTGGAGAGCTGCGGCTTCTTCGTTCATTCCGACACTAGCGAGCATCGATTTTTATTCCCTTCCGTCCGGTTTTGCGGACGACCGCTGCAATTTGAGCAATAATTTCTGTGCCGGGCGATAGCCGGGAGCAATTTCGAGTGCCGCCAGCACGGTTTCCTCCGCTTTGTCCTTCTGTCCCCCGGCAAAATACGCTTGCGCCAGGTTGAACTCCGCTCCCGCCTGGTCCACCGGATTTGACGCGACGCGAGCGGCGTATTCGCGGATGGCGCCGTCGTATCGTTTCTGGGCATAGAGCAGGTCGCCGAGGCGCCGATGCAGATCCTCGTCTTTGACTGGATAGATGTAGTTCACGCGCTCCAGTGTCGCGGCTGCCTCGGCAGGTTTTCTGGCGTTCTCCTCTAGCGTGGCCAGGCGTTTTAGCGCGTCAGGCATCTGCCCCCCGTGGTGTTCATATGCCGTGAGAATCGCAGCTTCAGCGTTGTCATCGTTTCGCGCCTTGTCCGCGGCAGCCATCAACAAGTAGACGTTGGCATCGTCGACGTATTCGGGATACAGCCCCAACACCCCCGGTCCCTGCTGCAGCACGGTGTCGTACTGTTTCAGTTGCGCGGCAACGACGAGGGCCTTCAGTTTTTCCCGCCACTCGTCGAAGTGTGCTGCCTCCGCCCCATATTTCTTCCCGATCCACCCCCAAAGCTCTTTGTCGAACTCTTCCGGCGCAACCCCGAGATCCTGCTGGATTACCTGTGAGGTCGTCTGCAACTGCGCGAACGAGTGCACCATGTCCAGCAGTTTGTCCTCACCCCACTTTTCCTTTACGAAGTCACAGATGCTGCCAGCCTGGAAATACGACACGATCACCTGGTATGGATATTGAGGATAGACAAAGCCACGATCGAGGCTCGCCACCGGCAAGAACTTCCTGTCGCGAATGGCGACGAGTATTTCCGGACTCAAACGATCTCTCCACTCCGGCGAACGCTCGCCTTCCTCATGCACCGCGAGACCTTCGGTGAACCACCGAGGCGCGCGATGATTCGTCGCGGTCAAGATAAATACATGGCTCATCTCGTGCCATAAGGTGGAGCCCCAATTGAGCCCTCCCGGCTTGTACGCCGACGGGCTATCCATCGCCACGACCTGGCCAAAGGTAACGCCAAACGCGCCCAGGCCTGGCATCCCCATCGTACGAACGGCGAAGTCCTCATGATCCGGATAGACTTCCACCTGCACCGGACCGGGCAGCTTCATGCGGTATTTCTTCTCATAGGTTGCGAGAATCGTACGCAGCTCTGCCTCGAGGTAAGGGCGCAACAGCGCTGCTTCGGTTTTGTGCAGCTTCAGAATCGTTGTGCTATCGCGAAACGTTTCGAAGTTCTTGTAGCTGTCGAGCAGCCGCAAGCTGTTCACGGTGGCCTTGTTGCGATAGCCGTTGTTGTAGCTCGACTCAAGTTCCCGGAACGGCTCGTCTTGCTTCCCCAATCGCATCAGAGCGATTCCCAGCGCGGAATGCGCGGCCCACAAGGTTGGCTCAAGCTCGACCGCTTTGCGGTAGTACGTGACCGCGTCCTCATACCGGTAGTGCAATTCGAGTTGACGCCCTACCCGAGCGTAGCCCTCGCCGTAGTGCGGATTCATGGCGTGAATCTTCGCGAACCAAGCTTCGGGAGAACGGTTCGCGAGCAGTTCGATGGCCGCGTGAATGGCCATCGCGTCCAGCGCATCGTTCTCAAGCGCGATGGCCCGGTCTGCTTCGGCCACGGCAACATCCATATCGTCATTGCTGAGGGCGATGTCAGCCATTAGTTCGTGCGCTTCCGCCAGTTTCGGGTCGAGGGCCATGGCCTTGGCCAGATACTCGGCGGCCTGGCCTTCAAAACCATCGGCGGAAACCGTTGCAAGCCCGAGATAAGCTTCCGCTCTCGAGGGGTTCTTCTCCAGCGCTTCACGGAACAGCCCGTTGGCATCGTTGTCGTTGAAGCGCTCGTGCAACAACATTCCCCATCGCACCTTATACAGATACAGATCTTTGCTGCCCGCCGGCTGCGTCACCACGCGGAACTGCTCGTTCGCACGCTCCCATTCCTCGAGCCCCCAGAAGCCTTCCGCGCGGAAGTAGGCGTCGCTGCTGTGCGTCAGCGTCTCGAAGCAGCCCTTGGCCTCCGGCGAATGTCCATGCTTGCGCAGCGCCCAGCAGTCTGCGGGGCCCGCGGCACGGACGGATACGGCCCAGGCCAGAGCAAAAATCGGAATGACCCCGACGAACCTCATTTGTCTAGTTGCTCCTGCACTTTCGCGAGTTCCACCAGCGCGTCGGTCAATTGTTTCTTGTAATCGCTCGGATCCATCGCGGCTTTCTGGTACTTCAGCGTGTCAATCTTTTGCTCCAGCTGTTCTTTTTTTTCGAGCAGCGCGCGTTTGGCTGGATCGTTGCCCGCTTGCTGGCTCGCGCCCAGACGCAGCAAAGTGAAACTCGACATCAGCAGACCTTGTCCGTTTCCCGCTTCGCGCACCGCTTCTCCTCGGCCGGTGTCGTTAAACACGGCGTGTTCGGTTGCGAGTCGTTTCTGCGAATCGTAAAAAGCAGCGGTCTTCCTGGCGGCGTAGCGGAAGGCTTCCATAGCGCTGATGGAGTCACTCTTGTCGGTGTCGGTGGCCGGATCTTCGAGCGCCTCTACCCAATACCGCGCGAACACCGTTGCGTTCTTCTCCGTCCCGGATTTTGTCGCCGCGATTACCGCGCGCCCGGGCCGCTCGAGAATCTGCACCGCGCCTCCGCTGGCACTCGTGGTGTCAACGATAAGCTGCCGCCGCGCTGCGACCTGGTCGCACATCCTGGCGATCTGTGCTGCGGTCACATCCGGCCCGACCAGATTGAACTTGTACTCCATGCCGTCGAACGAACCGTGGCCTATCAGGATGAGTGCGAAGTCGTCGTCACCCTTGGCACTGCGCGCCACCTCGCCGATCGTTTCGGCTAGATGCGCGCCCGTAGCCTGCCCGCCAGAGAGCACGTAGACGTGCGCCGCCGGTCCCGCGGCTGTGAAGATGCGATCGAGATCCTTGGCCGCAGCCGTAAAACGCTGCTCGTAATCCGGTTCGCCGCCTAGCCCCGCGACCACCACGTAATACGTTGCCGCATGCCCCGCGAATGCGGTCGCACAGGTCAGCAGCAGCACGAGCAGCGCGCGCCTCATATCACGCCCCACTTCCGACGCAGCAACCACTCGGTGATTGGCAGGCCGAGCAGGAGCAGGAAAACCATCGGCATATCCCACAGCTGTTTCGTATTGCGAATGGAGATCCCGGCCTCCGAGTACGACACGTCTCCGGGCAGGTTCTTCAGCTCGGACGGCGTCCAGTATCGTCCGCCCGTGTCGGACGCAAGTTGCTCCAACAGGCGCCGATTCTGCTCCGTGTGAAAGTTCTCCGCCACCCCGTCTTCGCGCTGGAAGGTCACCGCGTCGCGACCGAGTTCTTGTGGTTGCCCGCCCGCCGATTCCGCAGTGACTTCGGCGACATAGGTACCGGCCTTCTCCGCAGTCCATTCGGCTTCATACAGCCCAGGCGTGCTTCCCGAGGGCGTCAGATCAACAAAGGCGTTGGTCTCTTGCGGTCCGACAATGTGTGCTGTGACATGCGCATTGGTGGTCTGCTCGAACTGCTTGTCGCGGACTTGCGCCTTCAACGCTACCCGCCCTTCATCGACGAGCAGCCGGTCCGGCATCGAAGCGACAACCGGACCCGACGACTCGGCCACCAGCCAGCGCAGCAACTGCTGCCAGAAAAGATCGTGCGATGGGTCACCGAGAGCCTCGCTCATCTGCCAGCGCCATGTGCCGCCCGTTGCCAGAATCGCCGTGCGGCCGTGCCCATAGCTCTCGGTAATCAGCAGCGGCAGTTTCCGCCGGCCCGCGTGCAGGTCGGCAAGCACGGTTGCTCCGGGTTTCGGCGCACCGGCGTCTTCATAGTCTGCGAGATACGTCAGCTTCTTCCAGCGCTGCGCATTTTTCGTCGGATCATCAAGTAATTGCGTGATGGGCGAGTTCAGACCCTCGGCCGTCAACTCGACGGTCGCCGCGTTGCGGTGAAAGTTGTTTTTTCCTTGCGGAAGAATGGTTGGCAGCAGATCGTTTAGGCTCGAGGCTCCCCATCCGCCATCGCTTAACGAGAACCGGCCTCCCAGAAACAGGATCCCCCCGCCGCGGCGATCGACATACTCACGAAGCAGCTCCTGCTGAAGCGGTGTGAAATAATCGGCGTCCACGGATCCGATGATGATGCCCGTATAGCCAAACAGGTTCTCGGCCCGGATCGGAAACCCGCTGGCTAGCTCGCTCGGATCGCTGATCCCCTGCCGATAGACCTTGTTTTCACTGGTGCGTAGCATGGAAACGAGCGCGACCGTGGGATCATCCGCTTCGGCTCGCCGTATGAATTTGTATTCCCAACGCGGTTCACCCTCGACATACAAAATCCTTCGCTTCGCGTCGCTCACCAGGATTGGGCGCGTCATGGCATTGTTCGCGAGGTTTTCTTCGCCCGGCAACGTCTCTACCCTGAATGTCAGACTTTTTGCGCCGGCATCACCGACTGGGAAGAAAACAGGCTCGGCTTGAATGCGCCCATCGTCCGCCAAGGTGATCTCACGCTCGGCGATCTCCTTAGCTCCATCGCCAACCGTGAGTTTCGCCTTCTTACCCGCGTAGCCTCGCTGTGTCAGGCTGACCGTCGCGGAAATCCGGCTCTTGGCGATCGCGCTCGCGGCGATGCTGACATCTTCGATCTCCACATCATGCGCGCTCTCCTCTCGTCCGAATCCCACCGTGTGCACCGGGATCCGCCGATTACGTAGCGCTTGAAGAACATCGCGGCTGATCCCCGAGCCGCCCCCTGCGCTATTCTGGCCGCCATCGCTGAGCAGCACGACCGCTCCGACGGGCAAGTCTGAGGTTTCTCGAGCGAGCCGCTTCAGATTGTCGCCAATGCGCGTGGCCGGCTCCACCGGCGTAATCTCTCGCGGCCCGTCCGCCGGCGTCAATTCACGGCCAAGCCGGTAGAGCCGGGTTTGAAAACGTTGCCGCAAGCCCGCGAGAACACCTCCCTCGAGCGCTGCCACGGCGGCCGCCTCTCGTGTCTTTCCCTGGCTATCGGCAATGCTCATGCTCCGCGAATCGTCCACGACCACGGCAATGATGTTCTGCTGTGAGCTGAGCTCGGCCACCAGGATTGCGGGTTGCCACAACAAAAACAGGACCAGAGCTACAAAAGCAGACTGGATTCCCCAAACCACCCAGGCTCGCCAATTGCGCACCTCAGGCGCAGCGTTCCGGAGTTTCCAAAGAATCAGCAGCGCAAGTCCGACGGCGGCTGCGACCATCGCCACGACCAGCAGCCACCCAGGCCAGGTCCCGAGCAGCACAAATTGCCCTTTCTGGAATACCGCGCCCGGGTATTTGAACAGAAACTGAAACATGCACCCTTCGCGTCCTTAGTAACACAGCAAAAATCCAGCGCTTGGCCGCCGATCTCTCACTCCATCCGCTCCCGGCAAAACAAATCGCGCCGTACCACTCTCTAATGCGTCATCCCGTACAGGATGTAGTCTAGCCCCACGCGAAACGCCATGGACGCAAATGTTTCCGGGTAATTGGGATCATCGGCCCACTCCCACGCATCGCCGAGGTGCATATTGTGGCAAATAGCGACGATAATGCGGCCCTTGCTGTCGCGGATGGCCCGCCACTTGGGCTGAAAACCGTCCTTCTCATACGTGTGGCCGGTCCAAACATATTGCTCGCCGGGTATCTGCATCTTGTCGTCGATGTCGTAGAGCGTGTGGAAGATCTCATCGCCGCTCGCGAGGTCCTCGACCTCAGCGTCAGGCAGCACCTGCCGCATTCCGTTCATGAAGTTCTCCCAGTCCTCCGTACCATGGAAGTCGTCCACCATCAGGAACCCGCCCTTGAGCAGGTACTCGCGCAGTCGTTTGGCTTCCGCGTCGCTGAACGCCCAGGTCTCCACCTGAACCGCGTAAATCCAGGGATAGTTGAAGATTTCGTCGGAATCGAGGGTAACCACCTGCTCGGTTGGGCGCCCGTCGATGCGCGTCAACCGGTGCATGGCAATCAGAAACTGCCGGTCCGCTTTGGGATAGTCGCGCGACCACGAGCTCCGCCACCGGTGGCCGTAACCACCGAAACTACCCGCCATGTTTGTGGAATAGGCCAGGCGCGACCAGTAGAATTCCGCCTTGACGTTGCTTGGGGAGTCGTCATTCCCGAAGCCGAAATCCCCCGTCCGCTGAGCCCACAGCGCCGCGCACCCGGCCGAGGCTGCCAGAATCGCCAATGCGATGTGCGAACACTTCATCGTGAAGCTCCGCGGAGCCAAGTGCGCGAGAATCATTTAGACGGCGAAAGTGCTCACTTGGTTGCAGTTAGCCCGGCCCCCCGCTTGGCTTGTCCGGCTCGCGTTCCGCGTGAGACGATCTAGGCAGGTCGCGATTTTCAGGGAGCGGCATCACTTTGGATAGACGCGGTCTCCTCAAACTCGGCAGCATGGCTCTGGCTCACGCCGCAGTGCCGCGGCTGGCGATCGAGGAATGGGCCGGCACCGCACCCTCGCCCACAGGCCATGCCCCCGAAGACCATCCCGATTACTTGCTTCGCATTGCGCCTGTCACTGTCGAGCTCGACCGCTCACATGTTCTCTCGACCATCGGGTATAACGGCGCGGCACCCGGCCCCCTCCTTCGCATGCGGGCCGGAAAACGGGTCACCATTGACGTCGTCAACGACACGGATACACCGGAGCTGGTCCATTGGCATGGCATGCTCATCCCGCCCGAGGTCGACGGCACTCAGGAAGAGGGCTCGCCGGTGGTACCGCCGCGTGGACGGCGGCACTTCGAACTCACACCTGGTCCGGCGGGAAGCCGGTGGTATCACTCGCACGCCATGGCAATGGATGACTTGCACAAGGGCGGGTACACCGGCCAGTTCGGATTCGTCTACGTCGATGACGGCAACAACCCGGGCCAATACGACCAGGAACTCTTCCTCGCCCTGCGCGACTGGGAGCCCTTCTTTACCGCGACCATGGACGATGAGGACGACGATACCCATCATGGGCCGTTGCTCGAAAAGCCAGCCACGCTGAACACCGACCCGGATGGCCTCGAGGTCGGCTCGAACACCTACTCGATCAACGACAAGGCCCTGGGGGCCGGCGACCCGATCCGTGTTCGTGAAGGTCAACGGCTGCTGATTCACTTCCTGAACGCCAGCGCCATCGAAAACCGCCGGGTCGCGCTGGCGGGTCACAAGATGAAGGTAATCGCACTCGACGGCAACGCGGTGCCGACTCCGCGGACACTCGATTCGATCTTTGTCGGCGCAGGGGAGCGCGTCGATGTGGTTGTGGAGATGAACAATCCGGGAGTTTGGATTCTCGGCTCAACCGAGAAGGCCATCCGCGAATCGGGCCTCGGCGTGATTGTGGAATACGCTGGCCAGCATCGTCAGCCGCAATGGATCGATCCGCCGCAAACGCCTTGGGACTATACAATCTTCGGGACCGCCAACTCCTCCTCACCCGCTCCGCCCAAGACCATTGAACTCATTTTCGAGAAGATGCCCAGCGCCGCCGGCAAGTTCAATCTTTGGCTGATCAATGGCAAGCCTTACCCCCATGAACGCGAGTTCGTCCTGGAACAGGGTGCGCGCTACCGCCTCGTGATGCGCAACCGCACCGACGATGCTCATCCTATGCACCTTCATCGCCACCTTTGGGAGTTGGCGGAGATTAACGGCAAGAAGACCGCAGGCATCATCAAAGACACCGTCGTAGTCCCCTATTTTGGCCGAGTCACGGTTGATTTCACTGCCGATCAGCCGGGACTGGCGCTTTTTCACTGCCACATCCAACAGCACATGGATTACGGTTTTAAGGCGCTCTTTCGCTATGGCTAACGCCCTTCGTTCGGTTCAGGCGATTCGCTATGGACGACTTTCGCCAGGCGAGTCGACCACCCCTAAGCCAAGTCCCCGGCATCTCATTACCATAGAGATTTGCCTGGTGGGCAACGCGCGAGTGGCAAGACAGAAGGGAAGCTCGCATGCACGAGTCCTATCGAGAGCTGTTGAAAATTCTTTTCCGCTTTGGTTGCGCGTTCGCCTTTGTTGGCGTGATCTTTGCCCAACGTCCTTTCCGCGAATATTCTTCGGTCGAATACGGCGAATCTACCCCCCTGCCGCCAGACTGGCAGCGTCCGGGTGAATGGGCTTTCGCTCGCCTAATGTACCCGCCCGGCCCCAACGACGGTTACCGTGGGCGGTTCGACGGCGATTGGCGTCAAGGCCTGTCGCTGTGGACCCAGGATGGACCGCCCGCGGACCGCAATTTCGCCGCGGCGGTCCGGCGACTCACCCGCATCGACGCGCGATCCGTGGAACAGGACGTGAATCTCGACGATGGCGACGAGGTCTACAACTGGCCCTGGCTCTATGCCGTCCAGGTCGGTGAGTGGGGGATCACGCAACATCAGGCCGACGTCTTGCGCGATTACCTCTTACGCGGCGGCTTCTTCATGGCCGACGATTTTCACGGTGCCTACGAGTGGCAAATGTTCGAAAAGCGCATCCGTATGGTTTTCCCCGATCGCCCCATTGTTGAAATCCCGAATGACGATGCAATTTTTCACACCCTCTACGATCTCGACGAGCGAGATCAAATCCCCGGTGCCGCGCATTTGCGGCTCGGCTACAAAGTTCCGGATTATTCCCAAGGGCCGGGCGATGGCAAGGGCGCTCACTGGCGTGCGATCTATGATGACAAAGGGCGCATCATGGTCGCCATCTGTTTCAACTCCGATGTCGGAGATTCCTGGGAATGGGCGAATCACCCCGCCTATCCCCAGCGTTACTCCGACCTGGGCTTCCGCATCGGGATCGACTACCTTCTCTACGCCATGACCCACTAAGCTGATCGCCGTTCAACGCGTTCAGTGCCGGCCACAGGTGCGTTATCTGTCGTCCCGGTGATGATCATGATCACCATGTCGATCGTCATGTCGATCGTGATCGCGGCGCTCGTGATCCCGATCCCAGTGGTGATCGTGTTCAACGCGGCCGCGGTCTCCCTCCCAGTAGCCCGTGTAATATCGTTCGCCATCGTGGCGCGGCGGAATCCAACGCGCTCCCTCGTACGGTGGCCGAGTCCAATACCCTTCGTGCCATTTGTAATGCCTCCCCACCGGATACCAATAACCCGACACCCACACGGATTCAGGAGCAGGGCTTGGAGGAACAACGGCAACCACCCGTGGTGGCGGCGGTGCCCCAATCACGATTCCGACAGAAACCTGGGCTTCACTTGCGCGGGCCAGGACGAACAGCGTCGCGAGCAGCAGCGTCGCTCTGATGACATTTTTCATGTGGCTAGAGCCTCCCTGGACATCCTACGCGCAAGCGGGAAGGCGTTAGAAAGCAGTGCTATCCGTGAATGCGAAAGGAATACTTGGTCACGCGTACAGGTAAAAACCCTGTCCCAGGTGGAGGTGGTTGTTTTCTCCCCTGAGCCGCAACTCCGAAAAACATCCGTCGGTGCTCTGGTGCGCTGTCGTCGACCGGAGCTTTTGGCGCAGGAGTCGCTTTTGCGTCGACCGCGACGAATCTCGTTTCCGGCGGAACTTCCGGCTCGCGGATTTTCCGCGTAGCACGTGCAACTCGCGCTTCTTGTTACTCCCGGGTTGTACGCCGCAAACGGAGTTCATCCCGGTGGCCAAGGCGGGCAGCGCTTCGCAGCTTGTCGCGAACTCGAATCCTGTGATTTCCTTCGGCAATCGTGTAGCGTTTGGCGCCGTGCCAGGAAGGCGCAGTTTCGGTTGGCGCCAGAGTCGCGTCAGAAAAATGGAGGTGCGAAGAATGGTGCCAAGCATAGTGGAGCTAGAGAACTCTGCCCTGATGTGCGGCCAGCCGCAGGACGCACCCTGAAATCTGGCGCCAGGGCAGGGACGAAGCGCCATTTTGACTGACCTGACCGCTTGCGTTTGTGACCTGCCTTCCGGGTTGCGAGATTCCGTTGCTCCAATTCCGGAATTTCAGGGTGTAGAATGATTTCGTTGCCGCTATTGCGCGAGGGACCGGCTCACGAGAACAAGTCGAGTGCCTTAATGAGGGGGGCCAAAATGCGTCTACGCAGAGTGATCGCGATTCTTTGCTTGGCCGGCTCGGGCACTTTGTTGCTTGAAGCTGGAAACCAAGGGCCGCCGCCCCAGAAAGCAATTACCTATAGCAAAGATGTTGCGCCAATCCTGTACAAGAACTGCGTCGTTTGCCATCGCCCTAACGACATTGCCCCCATGTCGCTCATGACCTATGAGGAGGTTTTGCCCTTCGGGGGCCTGATTCGGCAAAGTGTGGATCAGCGCAAGATGCCTCCATGGCACGCCGATCCCCATGTTGGTGAATTCATGAACGATGCCCGCTTGAGCGAGGCCGATCTTGCGGTCATCGATGAGTGGGTCGAAGGTGGAATGAAAAAGGGCGACCCCAAGGACATGCCCCGAGCCCCCGCCTTCGAACCGGGCTGGCACTTCAAGCCGGACGTCATTTTCACCATCCCCGAATTTCTCGTACCCAAAACCGCCCAGGACGATTACGAATACATCTACGTTCCCACGCATTTCACCGAAGACAAGTGGATCCAGGCCGGCGAAGTGCTTCCCGGCGATCGCCGCGTGGTGCATCACGCCACGGTTTCCGTGATCGATCAAGCCGAATATGCCAAGCACCTTGCGGAGCATGCCAAAGAAAATGCCGGTGTGGACGACTATCACTATCGCACCGGGAAAGTATTGCATCTACGGCCGGAAGCGCCGGTTATTGACGACGGCTGCTCCGCTCCGGATGGCGGCGGAATTCCCGGTCACTCTTCCGGTTATCTGAATATCGTTCCCGCGATTTACCTGCCGGGCCACATGCCGGAAGTCCGGCCTCCCGGATACGCGCTGCGGATTCCTGCCGGCGCATATCTGCAATTTCAGATTCACTACAGCAATCATCACGGCCTCGATATGAAGGATCGCACGAGCGTCGGCTTGGTGTTTGCCAAAGAACCGGTACAGCACGAAGTCGCGCAGTACGAGATCTGGAATAACATGTTTCGCATTCCTCCCAATGACGGCGGTCATCGTGTCACCAGTTGTTTCACGCTGCCGAAAGACGTCATCGCGGTGGCCTATACCGCGCACATGCACTTCCGTGGGAAAAGCATGACCACCAAAGCGATCTATCCCGATGGTCATGAAGAGGTGCTGCTGGACGTGCCGCGCTATGATTTCCGCTGGCAGGAGACCTACTTTCTGAAGAAACAGTTTTTGCTGCCCAAAGGGACGCAGCTGACGACCGTAGCCTATTTCGACAACTCGAAGAACAATCCTTTGAATCCCGACCCGTCCAAGGCGGTTCGCTGGGGCGAGCCTAGCGACGAGGAAATGATGGGCTTTTGGCTGCAGTTCGCCGACCCGCAACCCGTCACGGAAAAGGCCGCAGCCGCGCAAAACTGAGCTGCCGCTCATCGGAGTGAGCCATGGGAGTCGCAGTGAGGTTGTCGGGAGCACCCTGGCTGAGCGTCGGTCGGTAAGCCTTTTCCCTTCAACTGGTTAGCGAGCGGACTAAGGTAATTCTTTAACTCTCACGTGCCGAGCGGCTGACGGCCACCTTGCGGCGTGCCGCCCGTGGGAGTGCCTGCTAAAAATGGCAGGAAGCGGCGCCCCGCTTTTGCAAATACTTCTGGTGGTACTCTTCCGCGCGGTAGAACTTTCCGGCGGGGGCAATTTCCGTCGCAATCGGCTGCCGGAATTTGCCGCTGGCGTCCAGGGTCTCGCGCGACTTCTTGGCGATCGCTTCCTGCTCCGGCGTGTGAAAGAAAATCGCGGTGCGGTACTGCGTGCCGAAATCGGGGCCCTGCCGGTTCACCTGGGTGGGATCGTGGGCCTGCCAGAACACATTCAAGAGTTGTTCGTAACTCACTTTTGCCGGGTCAAACGTCACCTGCACAACTTCGGCGTGGCCGGTTTCATCGGTACAAACATCCTGGTAGGTCGGATTCTCCGTGTGTCCGCCGCTGTAGCCCACCGCGGTAGCAATCACTCCGGGCACGCGCTGGAACGCGGCCTCCACCCCCCAGAAACATCCTGCGCCAAATGTTGCGATCTCGGCCATCGAACTCTCCCTTTTCGCCACTCGCGACTCGCACACAATCCTTAGATGCGCGACCCGCTTTCTCCGGTTCAGCGCTCGAATCTATGACGCTTTCCGCCGCGCCGGCGCCGCCAGACCTTTTAGCTTTTCCTGCGCCAAGGCTTTATACGGGCTATTGACCGACGCTGCTTGCGTAAACGCCTCCTTTGCTTCCGCATTCCTTTTCAAGTTCAGCAGCGCAAATCCCAAACGGTATTGATTGCGCGCGTAACTTCCATCGTCGGGCTTCACCAATGGTGCCGCCGCTTTTAGATTTTCGACCGCCTGGGCATTTTCCTTCTTTTCGATGTCAATCTGCCCCAGCGAGCTCAAAGCCAACCCTTTCTGCAGCGCCTTTTGTTGCGTCCACTGCTCGTTTGTCACGCCCTCGGGTGTCGCCGCTGTCTCCAGCGCGGAAATGGCCTTTTTCGCGTAAGTCTCGGCCTTATCGAGTTGCTCGCCCTTCTCGCCGTAGTAGTCGGAAAGCAGAAGCAGCATACCCACAGCGTTGGGGTCCTTCGCGAGCAAACCGTTTGCCACCTCCAGCATTTTCGCGGTGTTCTGGGCCTGTTGATAGGCCGTAGCGGCGACGCCTAGAGCCTGATTCGCGAACGCCGAATCCGGAAATGCTTGCGCGAACCTCACCAGCAGGGCCGCCCGCTTCGCCGGATCCTTCGCCTGATACACGCCGCTGAACACCAGTTGCTGGACGTAAGTGTAGCTATCTTTGTTTGCTTCCAAACCGCGCTTCTTCTGCTCATCCCACGCGGCTGCCGATGTGCCTTCCGGCGCGGCCGCCGCCTTGTATCGTTGGATAATCGCCCCGGCTTTTTCTCCATACGAGGTGAGCCGGTCCACGTCGCCTTTCTCCGCCGAGGCTCTCACCATGCTGATGGCGTTCTGAAAACTGTCCGGGTCCAGCGCAAAAACTTTGTCGCCGTATTCGAAGGCCTTGTCGTAGTTCTTTTGGTTCAGGTAATAGTCAACGAGAAGGCCGTCCGCCACGAGCGGATAGTCGCCCTCCTTCCCAAGGCCATCGGCAAATTTTTGAATCAAAGCCAGCTTTTGTGCCGCGTCTGTGGCCGAGTTGATTTCGCTTAAGGCGTGATCCACATCAGAGCCCGCCTGGATCGGGACGTACTTCCCAATCTGTTGTGCCAAGGCGAGATTCGAGCCCGCCAACAGAATTGCTGCGCCCGCCAGCCATTTCATCTTTCGCATAAGACGCCTCCTCGGGCCCCTCGAGGCAGGGGGTCCGCTTCAGCAAGGATGGAGTTGCCTGCATCTTAGTGCTGTGCCGCGTGTTGCGCAAACACAAATTCTTTTCCGGACAGTTGCCCGACGGCATTGACGCTCTCCGGCAACTTGCGAGACGATGAGAGGTTTGCACGAGGTGCTCGAATGGATCTGGGACTCACTGGCCGCGTCGCGATCGTCGCAGCTGCCAGCAAAGGACTGGGCCGCGCCGTCGCCGAAGAACTCGCCCGCGAGGGCGCCCAGCTCGCCATTTGCGCCCGTACTCCGGGCACTCTCGCGGAGACCGCTGCCGAGATCCGCAAATCCACGGGCCGCGAAGTTTTCCATCAACCGCTCGACGTCACCGATTCCACCGCAATTGCATCCTTCGTTTCCGCGGTGGAAGCCCGCTTTGGCCGGCTTGACATTTGTGTCACCAATTCCGGCGGTCCTCCGTCCAACTCTTTTGAGAGCACCAAGCCGGAAGAGTGGCGCTCCGCCGTGGACCAACTGCTGATGAGCACGGTCTTTTTTGCCAGGGAAGCTTTGCCGCGCATGCAGAAGAACCAATGGGGGCGTTTGATCACCATCACCTCGTCGGCGGTGAAGCAGCCGGTCGACGGCCTTTTGCTTTCCAATTCCGTGCGCGCCGCCGTCGCCGGTCTGGCTCGCACACTTGCCAATGAATACGCCGCCGAGGGCATTACCGTGAACAACGTTTGTCCCGGGTATACGCGCACGGCGCGGCTGAACGGCCTGGCATCCACCATTTCGGCGCGCACCGGCACCCGGCCCGAAGAAGTCTTCGCCGGCTGGGAACGTGAAATACCCGCGCGACGCCTCGGCACACCAAAGGAATTTGCCGCCGTGGTTGCCTTGCTGGCTTCCGAACGCGCCAGCTATGTCACCGGCACGTCCATCGCTGTGGACGGCTGAACTTGATGCCCACCACGCCCCGTCATTTCGAACTTTCCCTTTTGCCCGGACGCTTCGCCATATCCCGCTTAGCACCCACCACGGCGGTTCCCGAATGGGCAACGCAAGGGTGTTTTTCCTCCATCACAAGGACGGGAGAAGAACTTTCTATTGTCTCGGAGTACTCGCTTGTTCCCGCGGAGCTACCATCACGATCGAGTTACCGGGTTCTCAAAGTTCACGGCCCTTTTGCGCTAACCGAGGTCGGCGTGCTTTCGGCGTTGGCTTCGCCGCTCGCTGAGGCTGGGCTCAGTTTGTTTGCCATCTCCACGTTCGATACGGATTACCTGCTTGTCGCTTCCGAGACCATCTCGGCCGCCATCACGGCGCTCGAACAGAGAGGACACAGGATTCACAGGAGCAAAGAAGAATGACCATTCCATCCCTTCGTACAACAAATCGCCTGAGCATTGCGGCTGTTTTGCTCGCTTCGCTGGCTATCTTCGCCGCGGTATCGCGGCTTAGCGCCGATGAGCCGTACGCTCGCTCCCGCAGCTACAATCTCGAGCATTCCCGCATTGCCCTGCGGTTCGACGTTGCACACAAGAAAGTTCTTGGCGACGTGACACACACGGTTTCCATCCTCCGCGACGGCACCGCGAAAATCGCCTTCGACTCCGTCGGCCTAACCATCGAAAACGTCACCGTCAACAAATCCCCGGCGAAATTCGAGACCACCGCCGAGAAACTCATTGTTCCTCTCCCGCCTGCCGCCAGGGCAGGCGAAAAATTCGACGTCGCAATTCGCTACGAAGGCAAACCCACCAAAGGCATGTACTTCATTCTTCCCGACAAGGACTATCCCGATCGCCCCATTCAAATCTGGACGCAGGGCGAATCCGAAGATACGCGTTACTATCTACCCACCTACGACTATCCCAACGACCGTTTGACCACTGAAACCATCCTCACCGTTCCCGCGGCTTGGCGGACCGTTTCCAATGGCAAGCTCATCAGCGTCTCCGACGCCGGCAAGGGACTGAAGACCTGGGAGTGGCGCGAATCTGTTCCGAGTTCCACCTACCTCATCACCGTTGTCGCGGGCGAATTTGACGAAGTCAAAGATTCCTGGCGCGGCCTACCGGTCACCTACTACGCGCCGAAGGGCCGTGGCGATCGTCTTTCGGTGAACTATAGCCGCACACCGGCAATGATCGATCTCTTCAGCAAGAAGCTCGGCGTTGACTACCCCTGGGAAAAATACGGTCAGGTCATGGTCGATGACTTCGTCGCCGGTGGGATGGAGAATTCCAGCGCCACCACCAACACCAGCAGCTCTCTCAATCACCCGAAAATCGCCGCCGAAATGGTCACCGATGAAGACGACCTCATTTCCCACGAGCTTGGCCACCAGTGGTTCGGCGATCTCGTCACTTGTAAGGACTGGGGCGACATTTGGCTCAACGAAGGCTTCGCTACCTTCATGGAGAATGTCTGGGCCGAAGCGCATTACGGCAAAGACCAGGCCGACTACGAGCTCTGGGAGGGTGGGCGTGCATGGTTCTCGGAGCCCAATCTGTTCGACAAGCCCATCGTGCGTTACGACTTCGAGGATTCCAGCGAATTCGACAGCAACGCGTACACGAAAGGCGGCTGGGTGCTGCACATGCTTCGGCATCAGCTTGGCGACGACGCCTTCTATGGCGGCCTCAAGCACTACCTCGAGGTGAATCGCGGCAAGAACGTTGTTACTGCCGACCTCGCCAAAGCCATCGAAGAATCGTCACACGTCAATGTGGATCCATTCTTCAGCCAATGGCTATACGGCGCAGGCGCGCCGAAATTTGACTTGGGCTATTCCTACGACAACGATAAGCACCAGGTGGCATTGACCGTAAAACAAACGCAAAAAGTCGAGGACCACGTCGGCATCTTCCACTTCCCTGTGAACGTGGAAATCACGACTGCCTCCGGCCCCAAGCTCTATCCCATCACCGTTTCGAAAGCCGAGCAGGTCTTTACGTTTCCCGCCGACTCCGCCCCCCTCATGGTGCTCTTCGACAAAGGCGGCAATATCCTCAAGTCCGCCGAATTTCATAAGGAAAAGAAGGAATGGCTCTATCAGTTGAAAAATGCCAGCGACTTTGCCGATCGTGCCGACGCTGTCTCCGCCCTCGAAAAAATCAAGAATGATGACGAAGTGGTTAGCGCCCTTGGAAATGCCTTGCACAGCGACAAATTCTGGGGCCTCCGTGCCGCGGCAGCCGATGCTCTCGGTCAGATCGGCTCGCCTGCCGCCTCCAAACAACTCCTGGAGGCGCTCGAGTCTGCAAGCGAGCCCTGGGTGCGCAATCGCATCGTCGCTGCTCTCGGCAATTTCAAGGGCGATTCCGCCGTCACGGTCAAACTCACCGACATCGCCAACGACGATCGTTCCTATCGCGCTCGCGCAGCCGCCCTGCAGGCCCTCGGCAAGCTGAAATCACCCGGCGCTCTCGCCACGTTGCAAGCGGCAGTCTCCGGAGATTCTCCGGACGGCTATCTTCGCAATGCCGCACTTCGCGCGCTTGGGCCGCTCGGCGACGACAAAGCTGTACCGCTTCTCGAACAATGGTCTCGACCGGGCAAGCCTATTGAATCCCGCACCGCCGCGATGCGGAGCTTAGCTAGCCTTGAGAAAAACAATCAGGACATCACCAAGCAAATTGCCGGCTACCTCACCGAACCAAATTTCCCGGTTCGCATGGCGGCGATCTTCGCTCTCGGGGGCCGAGGAGATGCTGCTGCCGTGCCTGCCCTCGAAGCCTTGCTGAAGAGTGACGACCTCAGCATCGAGATGACTCCCATGATCAAGGGACAGATCGCCCGCCTGAAAAAGCCGGCCACGACCAAGCCCGCTCCTGTCAACGGAGATGACGGAGAATCGGCCGACGCGGCCGGCTCTCGATCGGAGACGTCGGGCGACTCAGACGCCGTGCTCGAGCGCCTCGATAAACTGGAGCATCTCGTTCAAGAAATGAACGGGCGCCTCAAATCCATCGAAACGCGTCTGCCGCCACCCAAGCCTTGAGCAAGGATTTACGAAAGATCAGCTCCGGGCCCTTCCTTTCGTTTCCGCGGGTACTGTTGCTCTCCCCCCGTTGTCTGTCTCCCGGGACCAACCCTCCGAGCTAACGCTTCTTCCTACGGATCCGCGACCAGTATGCGCAAATCCCGCAAGTTATTCCCCGTGGGCCCGGTCAAGATCGCGTCACCGAGCTTCGAGAAAAACGTAAAAGCATCGCTGCGCTCAAAAAAATCTCGCGGATCGAGTCCGGCGTCCCTCGCACGGCCGAGCGTCTCTCCGTCTGCCACCGCGCCGGCCCCGGAGCTATTGCCGTCAATCCCGTCAGTCCCCGCGCTAAGCACTGCCACCTTCTGTCCCGCGATTTTTTCCACGCAGGCCAGCACGAACGCCGAATTCCTTCCCCCCACCCCGTTTCCCGTCACCGGTGAGCTTACTTCTCCATCCGCAATCAAAGCCACGCGGCGACCGCGATGCATCACACGCAACTCCTCGAGCTGCCTCAGCAACGACTCCGCCGCCTTCTCCACCGGCCAATCGTCGGTCGAGTTATCGCAACACGTCACAAACCCCAGCGCTTCGGCGGCGTGGTGCGCCGGATGAAGCAGATCATCGATTCCCAGAGTCAGCGAAAAGTACGATTTCCGGAACGCTCCGTTGTTGGCTTTCGGCGTTTCCGGCATTTTCTCGTCGTCGAGCCATTTTTGTAGTCCCGGCGAGAATTTGTTGCGCAGCGAATACTCCCTGATAATGCGTTTCGCGTCCGCGGCCGTCGTCGGATCCGGCAGCGTCGGTCCGGATGCCAGCGCGGACTCCTTTCCTACGGGCACGTCGCTGACGGCGAGCGTGATTTTCGTGGCCTCCGGAGCCACCGCCGCCAGCCGTCCTCCCTTCACCGCCGACAAATGCTTCCTTACCGTGTTGATCTCATCGATGCTTGCCCCGCAGGTCACCAGCGCCTTGTGCAATTGCTGCACGTCCTCCAGCGTTTGCTTCGCATCCAGGGGCAGCTCCATCAGCGCCGATCCACCGCCCGAGAGCAGGAAAATCGCCAATGTCTTTGCGTCACATCTTCGCAGTAGAGCCAGAATAGTCTCCGCCGCCTTCCAGCTCCCCTCGTTCGGTATCGGATGTCCCGCCGCAAAATACTTCAGGCCCGGGACGGCCTTCTTCGGAAGGGATGGAGCTGCGACCGCCCCTTCAAATCCCACAAAGGGCGCCAGCGCAAACACCAGCCCTTCGACCATTGCGTGAGCTGCCTTTCCTACGGCTACGACTCGTATTTTTTCGAAATCCTTCAGGTCAAACATCTTCTCGACGCACACGATCCGCGTGCCCTGCCGCCGCAGCTTCCTCTGCATCGTCGCAGGGATATCGATTGCGGCCAGGGTCTCGTGGAAAATTTGGCGGCCAAGTTGTTTCAGGTCCGCCATGCGAAGGATGGCCCCAGCTTTCGTTTATCCTCTCAATACTTCGGGATTCAGAATGTTCGCGGCAGGGCGGCCCTCGAACGTCGCGACCACGCTTTCCGCCGCCATGCACGCCATCTTCGTTCGCGTCTCGAGCGAAGCCGACGCGATGTGCGGCGCCAGCACCACGTTCGGACGATGCAAGCCCGGATGAATCGCCGGCTCTTTTTCAAACACGTCCAACGCCGCGCCCGCAATTTTTCCGTTCTGGAGCGCCCCGGCCAGCGCCGCCTCATCCACCACCGGCCCTCGCGAGGTGTTGATTAGAAACGCGGTCTGCTTCATGCGCGCGAATGTCGCCTCATTGAACAGCCCCCGCGTTTCCGGCAGCAGCGGCGTGTGGACGCTGACAAAGTCTGACTCCGCCAGCAGGGCATTCATGTCCCGATACTCGGCGCGCAATTCCTTCTCTGCTTCGACGGTCGCGCGCACCGCATCCGTGTAAATCACCTTCATGCGAAAGCCGCTTGCCCGACGGGCCATGGCTTTCCCGATGCGCCCGAATCCTACGATCCCTAGCGTTTTTCCCCACACATCGGTTCCCACCAGTTGATCCAAATCCCAGCCTTTCCAGTTGCCCGATCGAGCCAGCGCGTCACCTTCGCCCAGCCGCCGCGCCACCGCCATCAGCAGCGCCCAGGCAAAGTCTGCGGTGGTCTCGTCGAGCACTCCCGGCGTGTTCGTCGCAACAACTCCGCGCTTCGTGCACGCCGATACGTCAATATTGTCGAAGCCTACCGCCACGTTTGCCGCAATCTTCAGTTTCGGCGCGGCCTGTAGCAATTCGTCGTTCACTTTTTCTGTCAGCAGGCAGATCAGCCCTTCTTTATTCTCTACGCGTCGTAACACTTCCTCGCGCGTCGGGCGCCCGGGCTTCTCCCAATACTCTACGTCGCAATTTTCCCCGAGGATCTTCCGCGCCGGGTCAAACAATCGGTGTGTCGCAAAAACCTTCGGTTTGGCCATTTTCCCTCAACCGGGGTCTGGGGGCCATCACACTAGCACACTCGCTTACCCCACTTGCAACTTCACGTTGCACGGCTGCCGGAAATCTCACTATAGTGCGAGATGTGCTTTGGCGGGCTGCCGAGAAATGGGTGTCTCCGGGAGGTCTGCGGCTCTGCCCGCACGTAGGTGCGCCGTTTGAAAAGAGGCAATAGCCGTTGCTGCTCACGAAGAACGCTTCTCTAGCATCCTGTTAAAAGGCGAACGCTATGCACTCTGGCCTTCTTCGCGATCTCGAAAGACTTCTCGGCTCCTCGTCCGTTCTTTTTCAGCCGGAAGACGTCGTTCTCTACGAATATGATGGATCGGTCGAGAAGGGCCGCCCCGACATCGTCGTCTTTCCCACCAGCACGCAAGAGGTCTCGCAAATCGTCAGACTCGCCGTGAAACACGACGTTCCCATCGTGGGCCGCGGCGCCGGCACCGGTCTTTCTGGCGGAGCACTCGCCCGCACCGGCGGCGCGATGATCGTTTTTGCGCGTATGAACCGCATTCTCTTGATCGACCCAGAGAATCAGCGCGCGGTGGTGCAGCCTGGCGTCGTCAACTTCGATCTCAGCCTGGCCACCGCACCTCACGGCCTGTACTTCGCGCCCGACCCTTCCAGCCAAAAGTCCTGTACCATCGGCGGCAACGTCGCGGAAAACGCTGGTGGCCCGCACACGTTGGCCTACGGCGTCACCACAAACCACGTCGTGGCTCTCGAGCTCGTTCTCCCGGACGGCGAAATCGTCCGTGTTGGCAGCGCCCAAGGGGACGCACCGGGCTATGACTTGACCGGCCTCTTCGTCGGCTCCGAGGGGACGCTTGCGCTCGTCACCGAAATTACCGTGAAGCTGTCCCGCCAGCCCGAAGCCGTTAGAACGCTCCTCGCGATCTTCGATTCCGTCGACGCCGCCGCCGAAACCGTCGTGGACGTTACCGCGCGCGCCATCATTCCTGCGGCTTGCGAAATGCTCGACGGCTGGACTCTCCGCGTCGTCGAAGACTTCGTCCGCGCCGGTTTCCCGCGCGACAGCGCCGCGGTTCTTCTCCTCGAAGTCGAGGGCCTCGCGGAAGCCGTCGCTGCTCAGGCCGCCGCCATCACCGAAGTCTGCAAGGCCCACAACGCCCGCGAGGTCCGCGTCGCCCGCGACAACGCCGAGCGCGAACTTCTCTGGAAAGGCCGCAAGAACGCTTTCGGCGCTCTTGGCCGCCTCGCTCCCAGCAACTACGTCCTCGACGGAGTCATTCCTCGCACCAAACTTCCGCAAACGCTTCGCCGCATCCGCGAAATCGGCGCGCGATACGGCTTCGACATTTGCAATATTTTCCACGCGGGCGACGGCAACCTTCATCCCATTGTTCTCTACGACCCGCGCGATAAGGGGCAATTTGAACACGCCATGCAGGCTTCCGCCGAAATCATCCGCTATTGCGTGGAAGTTGGTGGTGCACTCACCGGCGAGCATGGCGTCGGCATGGAAAAGGCCGAACTGATGCCGCTTCTTTTCTCCGACGCCGATTTCGATCTTATGCGCCGGATCCACGACGCCTTCAATCCCGTTTGCTTGCTCAATCCCGGCAAGATCTTCCCGCTCAGCAAAGGCTGCGGCGAAATTCGCGTCCGCTCCCGCAGCGAATCTCACGCCCGCCCGAGCGCCACATGACGCCTACTGCCGCAGTACGCCGGGCTGACGCTCTCAACTTTCAACTTGCAACTGTCGACCTCTTCTTCCTGCGGTTGTCCCATGTCTAGCGCTATGTCCCAGTTTGCCTCCCGCCTCGAGTCCGCCATCGGCGCTTCCCACGTCTCCGCCGAGCCTTCACTCTGTTCCGACTACGTCGTCGATGAAATGACCCCTTCGGCCGTCGCGAAGCCGACTTCCGCCGAAGAAGTTGCCGAAGTCGTGCGCTTCGCCGCCCTCGAAAAGCTCTCCCTGATTCCTTGCGGTCATCGCACGAAACTCCCTATCGGCATGCCCCCTTCACGCTACGACATCGCCCTAGACATGACCGGCCTCCACCAAATCGCTCATTACGATCCCGGTGACCTCACCGTGAGCGTCAATGCCGGAGCCAATTTCAACGACCTCGCCGCTCCTCTCTACCAACAAAAACAATTCCTGCCCCTGTCCGTCCCGTTTTATTTCGAGTCCACCATCGGGGGCATCATCGCCTCCGGCGTGGACTGTTCGCTTCGCCATGCTTACGGCACGGCTCGGGACTTCCTCATTGGCGGGGAATTTGTCGATGGCACAGGCCGGCTCTGTAAGAGCGGTGGCCGCGTGGTCAAGAACGTCACCGGCTACGATCTCCACAAGCTCCTGATCGGCTCGCTTGGCACTCTTGCGGTCATCACCCGCCTCAACTTCCGCACTTTTCCCGCGGCGCCCGCAAGCCGCGGCTTCGTCCTCTCTTTCCCCGCCCCCGACACTGCTCTTCGGTTCAGCAATCTCATCGAGCGGTCTCCTCTCGGTCCCGCCTCGATCGACGTGGTCAGCCCCCAGCTTCTCGAACTCTTCCTCGAAGCCGAGGGAGATTCCGCCAAGCCTCCGGCAGCGCCTTTTCAGGGAAAGTTTCCCGCAGACTCCTGGCATCTTTGCGTCAGCGTCGAGGGCCCTGCCGAGGTGTGCGATCGCGCTTCCAGGGAATTCACTCGCATCGCGGCGCTTCCCGAAGCACAACATTCGCAGCTCATCACTCTCGACGAAACCGAAGGTGCCGAACTCTGGCACTACCTCGGCCAATCCATTCCGCTTCTGCTCGACGCTTCTCCCGATAGCGCTATTTTCAAAATCGCAATTCTTCCCAGCCGCCTTGTCCCGCTTCTCGAGGAATTGCATGCCCTCGCCGAACAGGCTTCTCTCCGTCACGCCACCCTCGCCCGCGCCTGCGGGGTTATGTACTTTGCTCTGTTACCAGGATCCGGACAGCATCGATCGATGGATTCTGACTCCTTCCGGCGCCTCGCCGGTGCGGCTTCGGCCGTGTTCTCTGTCTGTGCTAAGGAAAACGCTTCCGCCACTCTCAACTGGTGCCCCACGCAGCTCAAACGCGAAGTGAACGTTTGGGGTTTTGATTTTGTAGCGCCGGCTTCCGGGCGGCCCGTTTCTCCTTCCGCTGTTTCAAACGCGACTCCTGCGGCTGCGCTTCCCGACCTCGCCCTCATGCGCCGCCTTAAATCCGCGTTCGACCCGCAGAACCTGTTTGCCCCTGGCCGCCTCCTCCCTTAAACCTACAGGACGCTTCCGGTCCATGGGCGTCTTCGGAAAACCCTTTGACCGCCTCCGGTGATGTGTTTAGAGTCGGCGACCATCATGGGTCAGCTCATCGAGTTGATCAGGCAGACTCGCTAACAACCCGGATGTCCGTCTTGCTCTTCGATTGCCGCCAAATTGAAAAGGAATCACGCCCGCGGACAGGATGATGACGGCACTCTCAACTTCTTTGCGGCCGGTTCACCGAGCCGAGAAACAGTGCAACCGCTTTTTTTCATCTCCGCGGTTATTTGCTCTTCGCGTTCGTCTGTCTTAGTTGGTATTGCAAGCATAGAACTCTTTCCCGTGTTTTCCGCCATTTTCCTTCTCGCTGTTCAAAAATAAAGGGTAAGCCTCTGCGCGCGGTTCTCAGCCCTCCGACAGGTCGCGGCTGGTGTTTTCCAACTCTCGATGTCCCCCGAAGGAGGGAACCCAATGAAAAAGCTGATCTTGCTTGCGGTAGGGATATCTCTGTTTGCCATTCCGTCGCACGCACAGTCGCTGGACGCCTCGGTTAGCTATTCTTATTTCCGTCTGGGCGGCTCCAGCGCAGTGAACCAGAATGGGGTTAGCGGCTCACTGGCCTTTAACCACCTGTGGTTAGGCATCGTTGGTGATTTTGGCGTTTATCATGCCGCACCCTCCGGTGTATCCCTGAACACCTACACCTTCCTGTTCGGTCCGCGCCTGACGTTTCGCAATCCCACCAAGATCAATCCTTTCTTGCAGGGTCTGGTGGGTGGCTCCCGGCTCAGCGCTGGGTATGGAGGTACTTCAGCCGCTTCCAACCAGTTTGCCTTTGCTTTTGGCGGCGGCGTCGATATCGGTATCGCTCCGCATATCGCTTTGCGTCCGCAAGTGGACTACCTCGGCCTGCGTAACTCGGGTCAAACCATCAATTGCACGCGCGTCTCGCTCGGGATTGTCCTGCATCTCTGACGCCGTCTCGCACCGGCGTCCTCGCTCGAGCCGCAAGAACTTCGCGGCGAGGCGCAGCGCGAGTTCTCCAAGTCTCTCGAGCGCGCAGGGAGCATTCCTTTCTTTCCTGCGCGCAAGACGCTCTGCGCTCCATCGCGGCGCAACGCTCGCGGAAGGTTCGGCGCATGTAGGGCTACGCACGCATTTATCTGGTCCTCGGCGGTGCGATTCACTAGCATTCCCTCGCTTGCGGCCTTACGCTAGACTCTCACGTTGACCACCTTCCGCCCCAGGGGTGCACTGCATGACATGCTGCGCCGGTCATTGCGCGGCTGCGGGCTTTTTTGACTCCCGCATTGCGAATCGTGATTTGCGCCGCTACCAACGCCGCGGCCCGGACGCCAGCACGCGCATGCTCCTCGCCGAGCTCCGCCGCTGGCCGCTCCAGGACCTTGAGCTTCTCGATGTCGGCTCTGGCATTGGCGTAGTCGCTGCGGAGCTGGCGGCCGCCGGCTTGGCGAGCGCCACGCTTGCTGATGCCTCGCCCGCCTATCTCGAACTCGCGCGCGGCAACGTCGGCCCGCGTTATGGCTCGCGTCCTACGCAGTTTATCCTCGGCGATTTTGCCGCGGTGGCCGACTCGCTGCCCGCGGCGGACGTTGTCACGCTCGACCGCGTCGTCTGCTGTTATCCCGACGCGCGCGCGTTGCTCAGCGCCGCGGCCGCGCGATCGCGCCGCCTGCTGGCTTTCACCCACCCGCCCGACCGCTGGTACCTTCAGGCGGCATTCTCGTTGATGAACTTTTTCTTACGGATCGCACGAAGCCCCTTTCGCATCTTCGTCCACCCGCCGCAGGAGATGGCTTCGGTCCTGGAAGGGGCCGGGTTCGTCTGTGCCGCACATCGCGAATCGCTTCTCTGGTCATTCTCGCTCTACAGCCGCCCACCAGTCTCCGCCACCTGATCCCTGCGTTCTTTGCTCCGATTGCCAGCGAAACGCCTGCGCATTAAAATTGCTTAGCTCCTGGGAGGGAATATCCATGCCGCCGACAATGGCCAACGGAAAAATCTGCTACATCGAAATGCCGGCCACGGACATTGCCCGCGCCGCCGACTTCTACAAAAACGTTTTCGGCTGGAACATAAGGAAGCGCGGCGACGGCTCCACCTCCTTTGACGATGGCGTCAACGAAGTAAGCGGTGCGTTCGTTCCGGGCCGTCCCCCTTCGTCCCAGGTGGGCATGCTCGTGTACATTCTGGTCGACAATGTTCGAGCTACCGTGGACAAGGTTGTCGCCCAGGGCGGCGAAATCGTGCAGCCCGTCGGGGCGGACGCGCCCGAAATCACCGCGCGCTTCCGCGACCCCACAGGCAACGTCCTCGGCCTCTACCAGCACCCCGCGTGAGCCGCGCCGTGCCTCGGCCAGGTTGTGGCGGGTCTCAAAGCCCGCGCATCTGCTTGCGGACTCCTTGTCAGGGCCTCACAGGTCTGAAGACTGGCCACGACAACTGCTTCGGATACCGATGTGCTTAAACTCCCTGCTCACAGCCTCGACGGTCCTTGATTCGCTTGCGAGGCGTACAATGAAATCGACAAGCGTCTTCTTGGATTTCGAGCTGCGAGGGAAGCAACCACAACATTGAGGTGAGGAGCCTATGATCACTTGCGATCTCTGCGGAGAAACCAAGGATTGCCTGCGAAAAGAGATTGAGGGCAGGGAGTACGACATCTGCGCCGAGTGCTGGAACGCCCTCGCGCAAAAGCTCAAAGGGAAGGGCAGGAGGATCCGTGAAACGGTGTTGTTGCCACCGCGAACGCCCAAAGAACGCGAAGAAGAGGAACCGCCGCTACCCGGCGGTCCGCCAAAAATCTGGGGCGTGCGGGAGGCACAGTATTGAGTGCCGTGCTTGCCAACTGCTTCCGGGATTCTGATGACTGGGGCGATAGGAAGGTGAGCGAGAGCGGCGTCAAACCCTGCACTCCAAGATGCGCGCTTGCGGGGAAAAGCCCACGAGGTATACCCGCCGTTACCCTGAGCGGGTGCTCCCGACCGGTCTCGATGGAGATTGCGGCACAAAGCCGGCTGTACCACAACTTCCCTAGGGGTCTTGCGTCTTGGGCGCGGGCGAAGGCTGAGGGGAAGGCGGCGTTGCCGATGTGCCCGGTGGAGCGGCGCCGGGTGCCGCTTTGGGAGCCGCCGGCGTAGCGGGTTTGGCGGAGCTAGCGGACTTGGACTTTTGGTACTTGCGCTTGACCTGGTTCACGTAGGAAACCGTCTCGCGGTAGGGCGGGACATTGCCGTATTTCTGCACTTTTTCCGGGCCCGCGTTGTAGGCGGCGAGCGCGAGCGTTAGATTATTGTTGTAGAGCTGCAAAAGCTCCTTCAGGTAGCGCGTCCCGCCCTCAATATTTTGTTGCGGATCGAAAATGTCTTTGACACCCAGACGCGCCGCAGTTTCCGGTAGTAACTGCATCAATCCGCGCGCGTTCTTGGGCGAAATGGCCTTGGCGTCAAAATTTGACTCGACTTCCATCACGCTGGAAATGAGCTCAGCGTCAACGCCATAGCGCAAAGCTGCCGCTCTGACTAGTTCGCGATAGGGCGGAGCGTAGGGCCCGGACGGCGCTGACGCAGGCGTGACGGGTGGATCGGGGACCAGCGGCGCAAAGACTTCCTCCGGCTCGATTTTCAGCACGTCGGCAGCTTGCACATCCACCCAACCGCCTTGTAATTGCAGGCGGTACGTGTCGCCAAGGAGCTGGTAGGCGGTGACGTGGAGGCGCTCGCCGCTGCGGAGAACGATGTATTCGGCGCGAGCGAAGGGCGCAGCAAGGAGCGCGAGCAGGAGAGCAAGGGCACCCCAACGCAGTTGAAAAACCAAAGTCCAACCGAGATTCCTCACTTCGCTCGGGATGACGGGTTTCGACGCGAAGGTCAGGCGCATGGGGCAGCCTCGCGCAGGGCAAATTGCTCGATCGCATGAGCGACGCCATTCTCGTCGTTGGTGCGCGTCTCGTGCCAGCCGAAGGCTTTCAGTTCCGGGACGCTGTTGCCCATCACCACGGGGATCCCGGCAAAGGCGAGCATTTCGAGGTCGTTGTGATTGTCGCCAATGGCCATGACTTCCTCGCGAGCGTAGCCGCTGAGCGTGGCCCATTCGGCAAGCGATGCGCCTTTCGAGCAGATCGGATTGAGGACATCGATCATTGCGAAGTCGCGGCGCTCGTACATGGTGACAGCCAGGGCATACTGGTCCGCGAATGGGGCGCCGCGCAAGGCGCGCTCGGCGTCGCGCATGGGCGCGACCTTGCCTGAGAGCATCACCTGAATTGGGTCTTCGGTCAAGCACGTCTCCAGGGGATCCGCGAAGCCAATAAATTCTTTGTTTCGTGAGTAATAGGCGTACCGGAGGGAGTCATCAGGGTCGAGCCGCTCGAGCATCAGTTGGTTTTCGGCGGGGCGGTCGAAAATCACCGCGGCGCCATCGCGCCAGGGCTTGGTCAGCTGCAAAACCTGCTCGCCGACGCGGCGGGCAAGCAAGTGGCGCAAACGGGTGCGGCCATCATTGGAGCGCACGAGGGCGCCGTTGTTAACGATCATGGTCAACGGGATGTCGAGCTGACGCGCAACGGGCATGGCGAAGTCATAGCGGCGCCCGGTGACGAGAGCGACTTCGATACCGCGCCGCGTCGCTTCGGCGATCGCGCTGCGGTTGGCCTCGGAAACCTGCCAGCGGCTGTCCAGAAGCGTACCGTCAATATCCAGCGCAATGAGGCGTACAGACATCGCTCTATTGTAACGGGAGGGGACGGTTTCGAGGTTGAAAAGTTTGCGGGTGGTGGCTAGGAGCAGACCTGGCAATACAAGATTGACCCGCAGGTACGCGTCCGAGTGAGCGTACCAGCCCTCCGATAGAGCCACCGTCCCTCGCTGCGCCAGGGATGAGTGATCGGTTGAAACGGGCGTCAAGCCCGACAGCAAGCGCTTCGCACCCGCAAGATGAAGGCCTCAAGCGAGTACGGTAGGATGCGACGAAGATGATAGACTGACCGGAGTTATGAGTCCAAACGCGAGAATGGCGACAATGAGCTCAAGTCTGGTCGAACTAGAGTGTTCGGCGTGCGGGAAGAAGTACGAGGCGACGAAGGAGCAGCACTTGTGTACGTGTGGCAAGCCTCTGCTGGCACGCTATGACCTGAAGCGCGCCGCGGAGACCTTCACGCTCGCGGCGCTAAGGGATCGCCCGCGAAACCTCTGGCGGTACTCAGAAGTGCTTCCTGATGATCCGCCGGTGTCGCTCGGCGAAGGCATGACTCCGCTCGTCCAGGCCAAGCGCCTGGGGGCGTCGATCGGCCTCGAGAGTCTCTATGTGAAGGACGAAGGGCTGAATCCCACAGGCTCGTTCAAGGCGCGGGGTATGAGTGCGGCGGTCACGCGAGCGAAGCAGCTCGGCGTGAAGGCTTTGGCGGCGCCCACGGCGGGCAATGCCGGAGGGGCGCTGGCGGCGTACGCGGCAGCGGCTGGGATTCCCGCGGTGATCGTGATGCCGGCGGATACTCCCTCGGCGAACGTGATGGAGTGCCAAGCGTTTGGGGCGAAGGTGGTGAAGCTCGATGGCCTGATTTCGGAGTGCGGAAAATACGTGGCGGAGAACAAAGACCGCGAACGATGGTACGACGTCTCCACGCTGAAAGAGCCTTATCGCGTGGAGGGCAAGAAAACCATGGGCTACGAGTTGTGGGAGCAGTTTGGCGGGAAGCTGCCGCATGTCATTTTTTACCCCACGGGAGGCGGCGTGGGTTTGATCGGGATGTGCAAGGCGTTCGACGAACTCGAGCAGATGGGGCGGATCGGCGCCGAGCGGCCGCGCATGGTGGCGGTGCAAGCACAAGGCTGTGCGCCCATCGTGAAGGCCTGGGAAGCACACCAGAGTTCGGCACAATTCTTCCCAAACGCGGCGACCATTGCCTCCGGGTTGCGTGTGCCGGGGCCGCTGGGAGATCAGTTGATTCTCAGCATGCTGCGGCAGACCAAGGGAATTGCCGTGGCGGTGACGGATGACCAGATGTTGCACGCGGGAAGGGAACTGGCGTCGCTCGAAGGCGTCTTGGCGGCGCCAGAAGGTGCTGCGACCGTGGTCGGGGCGCGCATCCTTGCGGGGTCCGGGTGGATCAAGCCGCATGAGACGGTGGTGCTGTTCAACACCGGAACCGGATACAAATACTCGGAGGCGTGGCAGAAGGCTTTGCAGGGCTGAAGTTAGCGACGGTTCAGTGAAATCGCACGCGCGAGAGGGTCTCCTGTCGCGCCGGACGCACACCTACCAAAATCATGGCCACACGCCGGCTTTACTACGACGATTCCTTCCAAAGAGAATTTACCGCTAAGGTCTTGCGTTGTGAGCCGGCAACCGTTTCTCCTACCCCGGCGAACCAGGCCTCCATATGGCAGGCCATTCTGGATCAAACGGCCTTTTATCCGGCTTCGGGTGGTCAACCGCATGACCTCGGGAAGATTGACGATGCGCAAGTCTTGGAAGTATCAGACCGCCAGGAGGAAATCGTTCACCTCGTTGACCGCAGGGTCGCATGCGTTGAAGTAAAAGGTTTCATCGATTGGCCGCGCCGCTTCGACCACATGCAGCAGCACACGGGCCAGCACTTGTTGTCGGCGATGTTTCAGAAACATTTTGGTCTACCGACCGTCTCGTTTCATCTCGGTACCGACGTTTGCACCATCGATTTGCGTGGACAAGAGCCATCGGAACAAATCCTCGAGGACGCGGAGCGCGCGGCGAATCAGATGATTTTCGAGGATCGCCGCGTGAGCGTTCGCTACGGGACGGCGGAGGAATTGTCCCGCCTGGGAGTGCGTAAGGAAGTAGACCGCGAGGGCGTGCTGCGGGCGATCGAGATTGAAGGCGTGGAGTTGCAGCCGTGCGGCGGGACCCACGTAAAAAGCACCGGACAAGTCGGCATGATCCTGGTGCGGCGTTCGACGAAGATTCGGCAGGATTGGCGCGTCGAATTCGTTTGCGGGGGGCGCGCAGAAGAAAGGGCGCGCCGCGATTTTCGGGCGCTTCGCGAATCTGCCGAAAAACTCAGTTGCGCCCCCGAGGAAGTCGTTTCCGCAGTTGCGCGGGCGCTTGCGGAGCGCGATGCCAATTTCAAGAATTATCGGGAACTGCTCGAACGCCTGGCGGCAGCGGAAGCGGCGCTTGTCCTGCGATCGACTACCCTTGATTCCGGCAGCCTGCGCGTGATCGACCGCGCTTTCTCCGGCATGCCGCCGGAATTCCTCGGTTTGTTCGCGAGCGAGCTGGCAAAGAGGGAAAACACGATCGCACTGCTCGGTCGCGTGGAATGCGGCCACATTTTCTTCGCGCAGCATCCTTCGTCGGGAAAAGACATGAACGCACTCCTCCGACAGGTGTTAGAGAGATTTGGCGGCAAAGGCGGTGGAACCAGGGACTTCGCGCGCGGGAAGGTCGCGGATCGGTCTCACCTGGAAGAAGCGCTGGTTCTGGCGAGGGAGAAGTTGTCCGGAGGCTAGAGCCGCCCGCGAAACGTGCGGAAAAATCCTCAGCGCACCTTGCTGAGCTGTTCGACCCAGCGGCACAACACCCCGTAGTGTGGCTGCTCGAGATCGAGAAACTCAATGCCCATGCCGATGCGCGGCTTGACGATGCGCACCATCCCGAGAGCCTCGAGTTTCTGGTCTTTCCTCGTCAGCGTGACGCGTACGCGGGTGTTGGACGGCAGCGGTTTGCTGGTGCACACAAAGATTCCGCCCATAGACAGGTCGGAAGTCACACCTTCGGTTCGCGAACCGGTTTCCAGGTCCAAAACGACAACGTCCCCTGCAAAGGGATAGCGGATACAAAAGCGGCGGTCGCGGACCGAGAGACTCCGGGATTCGTCGTTCGATGTTCGGTCACCCATGAAAATTACGTTGCCCACAAGGGTTCACCCGGATCCGCGTCGCCGGCATCGCCGACGGCCAACGCTGTCCAGTATGGACGAAATCCGGACCACGCAGGCGCTTTCCCTTGGATGGGCATGCGAAAGAAGCAATACCCAGACGCTCGACGCGCCGCGATTGGTCCGCCCGTTATTACATGGAACGACAATCCGCCCGCAGAACCGCGGTATACAAGGTGTTTGCGCATGTTAGCCTGAAAGTCGGAACTGTGTCTATCCACGCCATGAGCACACTGTCCGATGGGCTCCGCCAGAGCGACCGCATCAGCCTCCGCATGCCCGTCGAGGCTGCCTGGGCCACGGGGGAAGGGGCCACCTTCTCCGAGACCGTAGAGACGCTGCTGGTTAGCCGCAATGGCGGCGTGTTGCGCTTCACCGAAAGGCTGGAGATCGGTCAGGAACTCCATTTGCGGCGGCACCTCGACGGAGATCAGTGGAAACAGACGCGCGCACGAGTTGTCGCGGAGATCGATCAGGATGCGAACGGTTTTCTCTACGCTATCCATATCCTTGAGCTGCGTTGCGACTTCTGGGACATCGAATTTCCCTCATTGCACAAAGCGGAAGAAGCCCTCGCTCGGCTGCTCATGGAATGCAGTTTCTGCCAGCGACGGGAAGTCGTGTACCTGAACGAGATGCAGCTGAAATCCTTCGAAGTGCGCCGCTGCGTCGCGCGGCACTGCCGGCACTGCGACTCACCTTCCATCTGGATCGAATCGCTCTCCGAAGGGCCAGGTTCGGAAGGCGATGGCACGCGCTCGCTGGAAGAACGGGTCGTGCCGCGACGCAACCGCACGCGGGTAAAGGCGCGCGTGCTGGCTTGCATCCGGCGGCGCGGCTTTGCCGAAGAGGTAGTGGTCTGCGAGGACCTCTCCAAAGGGGGCATCAGCTTCCGCAGCCGCAATCAGTACCCGGAGGGCACGCGCGTGGAAGTAGCCGTCCCTTTTACTCCGGGCACGGGCGCCATTTTCGTTCCGATACGCATCGTTTTCTCACAGACTATTCCCACCGCGGGCCTTCACCGGCACGGGGCTGCGTATATCAAGCCGCCGATCGACAACTAGATTCACGCGGATTCGAAGGATTCCTCGATTTTTTGCCGCGATGGGAGGTCCGGATTTGCAATCCTACCCCCGCTTGCTCGGGAGTTTCTTTGTCGGCAGAACTTCCGTTTCCACTATACTGTTCGCGTTGGCGCGCGTGACGTGGGGCAACTCTCCTCATGCCAAGCGAGGCGCACTCCCATGAAGCTGGTCACGTTCAACCGGCAAGGCCGCGAAGACCGCATCGGCGCACTGGCGGGCGACGAAACGATCGTGGATTTGAATGCAGCGTATGCGCTGTATCTGCGGAATGTGCAGCACGAAGGCGCATTTTATGCGCTGGCGGACGCGCGTGTCCCGCCCGGCATGCGCGGATTGTTTGAGAATGGCGATCGCGGGCTGGATGCGGCGCGCACGGCGCTGAACTACGCGGTGAAGGAAGGCGCGGAAGCGGGGCCGTCGGGAGAAATACTGCGATTTCAGAAGAGCCAAGTCAAGATCAAGGCGCCGATTCTTCCGAAGAAGTTTTTTCACACCGCGGGAAATTTCCGGGAACATCACGAGGAAGCGCAGAAGTCCGGTTTTTCCCACCCGGTTTTGCCGTGGATTGTTTTTTTTCAGAATGTGGATGCGATCATCGGCCCTGACGAAGCGATCGTTTATCCGGAGCATTTGACCGAGGAGCTCGATTACGAACTGGAGCTTGCGCTGGTGCTGAAAAAATCGGGCAAACATTTTGATGCGGCCCGCGCAGCCGATTTTATCGGCGGGTATGTGGTTTTCAACGACATCACGGCGCGCGACATCCAGCGCACGGAGATGAAGTCCGGCGTGTTCAGTTTTTGCAAGGGGATTGATACGTTCTGCCCGCTTGGGCCGCACATTGTCACCGCCGATGAAATTCCGCAGCCGAACAATCTCTCGATGCAGCTGCGCGTGAACGGCAAGACGCGGCAGCAATCGCATTCGAGCAAAATGTCCGTCACCGTGCAGGAAATCGTCGCGCATTATTCGCCCATGGGATACTCGGCGGGAGATGTGCTCTCGACCGGAACGGTCTCCGGTGTGGCGGCGTTCAGCGACGATCCGAAGTCTCTGTATTTGAAGCCCGGGGACGTCGTCGAGTGCGAAATTGAGAAGATCGGCGTGCTGCGGAACCCGGTGGTTTCCTACAAGGAATTGCACGATGGAAAAGCCGCGAAAGCCTGAGAAAGAAGATGGCGGAAATCCCTTCGCAAACGCAAAACGGATTCTGGACGAGCGAGCTGAACCGGCGTCCTGAGGTGCGAAAAGATTTTGCCTCCCGGCGCGCCGTGAAGTTTTACGACACTACGCTGCGCGACGGCGAGCAGAGCGTCGGCGTGGTTCTGACGCCCGCGCAAAAACTGGAGATTGCCCGAGCGCTCGATGAACTCGGCGTGGGGCGCATAGAGGCCGGTTTCCCGCGCGTTTCGGCAGATGATGCGGAAGCATTTAAGTTGATTGCCAAGGGCGGATGGAAAGCGGAGGTCTGGGGCTTTGCCCGCGCCGTAAACGCAGACATTGACGAATTGCTGCGGCTCGGATGCCACCGGGCGGTGATCGAAACGCCGACCAGCGCAATCAAGCTAAAGGCCTACGGGCTTACCGTTGACGAAGCGAAACGCCGCGCCGCCGACGCAATTACCTACGCAAGACAACACGGCGTGAAAGTGGCGTTCTTCACGGTGGATGGAACGCGCACGGAACTAGAAACGCTGAGAGACTTTTACAGAAACGCGCTCGATGCCGGCGCCGAGGAGCTCGTTGTCGTGGACACCATCGGCGCGTGCGGGCCGGAGGCCGTGGAATTTCTGGTGCGGCAAGTCGGCCGTTGGGTTGGCCCACAAGTGCCGCTGCATTTCCACGGACACAACGACTTCGGCATGGCCACGGCATGTGCCGTGGCGGCCGTGCGGGCGGGGGCGGTGTGGATCCAGGGAACCGTCAACGGGATGGGCGAACGCGCGGGAAATGGCGACCTGGGCGAGATTGCCATGGCTCTCGAAGGCCTATATGACGTGCCGGTAGAGCTGAATCTGAAGAAGATTCGCATGGTTTCCGCGTTGGTTCGGCAGCGGGCGGGGTACCCGCTGGAACCATGGAAACCAGTGGTTGGCGAAAATCTTTTTATGCGTGAAAGCGGCGCGGTGGCGAGCCAGTTCCATATCCCTGAAGCCATCGAGCCTTTCTCCGCGGACTTGGTCGGAGCGCAGCGCGAGATCGTGCTCGGGAAAAAGAGCGGAATCGACAGTATCGCGATCAAAGCTAAGGAGCTAGCCATCGCGCTGACGGCGGAGCAACAGCAAGCCGTGCTCGCGGCAGTGAAACGCGCAGGCGTCGCGAAGCGTGGGCTTCTTACCGACGCGGAGTTTCGATCCATCGTCGATCGTGTGCAGAACAAAATCTCCTAACCGCCGGGTTCGGAAGCGCCTCTTGCTTAACAGGGCCGCGAGCAAAGTACAAATCTCCTGACCATCGGGAGCGTCCTATTGTCTCCAACCGACTGTAAGTGCAAGACTTAGCCAGACCTGGAGAGGGCGCCTCGGAGGAAGGCGAGCATGCGGTAGCCGGCGAGGTAAGAGAAGGGGAACAGTTCGAGGGAGTAATGGCCGCAGTGAAGCGCGAGCGTGCGCGGCCGGGCGCCGTGGCGGCCAAGCGAATCGAGCATCTGGCGGGTCAGCTCGGGCAGCATGGTTGGATCGTATTTGCCGTAGACCATGAGGCAGTTGCGTCCGGCACCCATGCCGCGCTCGACGTAAGGCATGGGGCTGATGGGCGCCCAGTATTCGCGAAGCTCGTCTACAGAAACGTGGTGGCGGAGGCCTTCCCAGACGTGCTTGGTGGTCATTCCCTGGCTGACGACGTCTGCATAGTAGGTGGATACATGGAAGAAGCCTCCGGCGCGTACGGCCGGGTCGTGGACCAGGGTGATGTAGCCAATGGAGGAGCCGATGCTTGTGCCCAGGATGCCGAGTTTGCTGTAGCCCTGCTGCTCGAGCCAGCGGAGGCAGCGCCGGGCGTCCAGGACCGCCTGGCGGTTGGCCTGGAGCGTCAGGCCGATATTGGGGCCGCAAATCGGGTCGGCGCGCTCGTAGCCTTCTGGCATGCGCCGATTGTGATAAGGCAGGCTCATCTTCAGCGCGGTGATCCCGAAGCGAGCAGCCCATTCGCAGAGGCCGTCCTGGCCATGCCATTTGGCGTTCCAGTTGGGGAGAACAAGGACGGCAGTGCCGCGTGCGGCCTTGTTGGGAGGCTTCCAACTGCGGGAGGCAGGCCAGAGGCGGGCGTAAACCGTGTTGTTTTCGGCCCAGGGAGATTCCACGGCGCTTGTGAAGGTAAGAACGTTTTGAGCGTCGAGACGATAATCGGCGGCGGGGGTGGTGGCGTACCAGTCCAGGCTGTTTTCGATGGCGCTTTTCGCATATTTCCGGACGAAAGCGCCGGGGGCGGATTCGTCAGGCGAGCCGCCGATGTGCTCCAGGCCCCAATGGAAAGGCTGCACACGGCGGTTGTCGTCGGTGGTCCAGCGGCGATGCTCGTAGCGGCGGATCTTGCGCTCTAGGAAGTTCATGAAAGAAGTCAACCACTCACAGTTTACCGTCGGCACTTTGCGAAGAAAAGAAAAGGCAGTGGGCGCAAAACTAAACGCTCCGGATGCTGCGGGCCGAGAGACGAAGGCGTTAGGGATGGGGCACGCGGGGAAGCGCGTTTGTTGAGAGGGACGGGATGGCTGTGGGACAGTAATAAAAGCGGCTGCCAAGCGGCCGACTTCACTTGCGGCCGTATGATGGCCGACTAAACTGTGGTCATCGCCTGCATATTCTTTTTCCTGTTCGGGATAGTGATTGGAAGCTTCCTGAATGTCTGCATCACGCGGATTCCGGAGGACGTTTCCATTATTTTGCCGGGATCGCGCTGCCCGAAGTGCGGAACGGCAATCAAGTTTTACGACAACCTACCGGTGTTTGCGTGGATCTGGCTCGGAGGAAAATGCCGGGCGTGCGGCGCGCCGATTTCCCTGATGTACCCGCTGGTCGAACTGGCAACGGGTTTGCTGTTTGTGGCTGCGTTTCTGGAGTACGGCATCACCCAAGCCACCGTGAAGTGGCTGTTTTTCACGTGCCTGGTCATCGTGCTGACGATCACGGATCTGCGCGTGCGGCTTCTGCCGGATTTGGTCACCTGGCCGGGATTTGCGGTGGGACTCCTGTTCTCGTGGTTTGTGCCGCCCAACGAGGATTTTGCGCGTGCCCTTGGTTGGCGGTTTTTTCATCAGCGTTTCGCAGTGCATTTGGCCGGGCTTCTCGATGGAATTCTGGGAGCGGCTTTTGGAAGTTTTCTGTTGTGGGGACTGGCGGCGGGCTACAAATTGGTGCGCAAGCGTGAAGGCCTGGGCCTGGGCGATGTGAAGATGATGGCCATGGTCGGCTCGTTTGTGGGCTTGCGTGGGACGTTTTGGACGATCTTGCTCGGGAGCCTGCTCGGCAGCGTAGTCGGATTCAGCGTCGTAGTGACGCTGTACTTCGCTGGCTGGCACCGGAACTTGGCGGAGCGCGGAAGCCGAAGGGGGCTTGGAACGGTGAACGCGCTGCGGTGGACCATTGCAAGCCAATACCAGCTGCCGCTTGGGACGTTTTTGGGCATTGGCGCGCTGGCCATGGTTTACCTTGGGCCCGTGATCACCTCGGAATGGGCGGCGGTGGGAAGAACCTTCCGATGAGTGTGCGCCTGAATCTGAGCGACAAGGGCTGCGAGACTAGCTAACGGCGAAGCGAATGTGGGGAACGCTCCAAGACGGAAACGGCACACCGCACCTGTGGGAAATCACCGCGGGACTTGGCATTGCAGTGCTGGGAATCGCCTGGCTGGTGGTGTACCTGCTGCGAAAGTTTTTTCAGAGCACCAAAGAGGAGCACAAAGAGAAGATTACTGCGAGCGCGCCGCGAACGGAGAATCCATCGGCGTTCATGGCCGCTTCCATGCAGGGGGTGATCCAGCAGCTACGCGAGCAGGAAAAAGAACTCGAGCGGCTGCACAAAATCGAAAGGGATCGCGCCGAGCAGACCGAGCGGCTGAGCGAAGAAGTCACGCGCAATATGCCTGCGGGACTGGTGCTGGTGAACGCGACGGGGATTATTTCGAGTTCGAATCCAGCGGCGGAGCAGGTGCTGGGAATTCGCGGCCTGGGATTCCGGCGCTACAGCGAGGCGCTCGGTGAGGATTCAGCACTGACTCGGCTGGTGGCGGAGTGCCTCGAGACCGGAAGAATCTTCCGAAGAGAAGAAGTCGAGCATGTACCTCCTGCCGGGGATACCCGGCGCCTCGGTGTGACCATCTCCCCCATTCGGCGCAGTGAAGGAAAAATCAGCGGGGTCATCTGCCTGCTGACGGATTTGACGGAGTTGGCGGCGCTCGAGCAGCGCATGCAGCTGAAGGAAAACCTGGCGGCGCTTGGCGAGTTGTCGGCGGGAATCGCCCACGAGTTCAAGAACGCGCTGGCCACTATATCCGGATACGCTCAATTGATTCCGGAGTCTTCACCGCGCGAGGCCGCGGATTACGCGAAGAAAATCGTCGAGCAAACCCGGAACATTACC
>DATAIH010000288.1:0-1919 GCA_036262755.1 Candidatus Acidiferrum sp. | reverse complement strand
GACGACACGGCTCAGGGGCCGGTAAACGTGGTGGTGACGAATCACGGCGTCGCCAGCCCGCCTTTCACCGCGCAGCTCCAGCCGGTGGCGCCCGGTATGTTGCAGTTGGGCGCTACTTCTTATGCCATCGCGACGCGCTATCCGGACAACGCGGTGATCGGCAACCCGGCTGTCGTTGGGGGAACCGTGGCCGCCAAGCCTGGCGATATCCTGACTCTCTGGTGTGCCGGCTTGGGACCCACCCAGCCGCCGGCCACCGCGGGAAAGGCCGTCACCGCCAGCGCGCAAACGGCGAGCCCGGTGACTGTTACCGTGGGAAACACGGCCGTAGACGTGCTCGGGGCAGCCACCACTGGTCCAGGGAGTGTCGGCCTGTATCAGATTAACATCCAACTTGTCCCGTTTTTTGAGACAACCGGTTAAGACACAATTTTCATCGAATGGAGAATTGTGTCATGGGATTGTCTCGTAGGCAGTTCACGAAGGAGTTCAAACTGGCCGCCGTACGTCGGCTGGAACAAGGGGTTTCGATCGCGGAAGTGGCGCGGGCTTTGGAGGTGAATCCGAACGTGCTGCACCGCTGGCGACGGGAGTTCCGACATGGCCCCGGCAACGCATTTCCCGGCAATGGCAAGCAGCGCTGGTCGGAGGGGCGGATTGCGGAGTTGGAGCGGAAGGTCGGCCAACAAGCCCTGGAGATCGATTTTTTGAAAGGTTGCTTGCAGCGCATCGAGGAGCAGCGGATGTTGCAGGCACTGACTGGAAATCCGCGGTCTACCGGGAAATCGAAGAAGAAATGAAAGCGGGCCGAGGCCTGACGGCGAAGCGCATGGTGGAGCTGGGCGGCGTAAGCCGCGCCAGCTTCTACCGCTTCGATGAGGAGGTGACGACGAGAGTGGATCGGGACATGGACCTTCGCGACGCCATCCAGCGGATTGCCCTGCAGTGGCCCAGCTACGGCCGGCCGCGGATCACAGCCGAGCTGAAACGCCAGGGCTGGCAGGTGGGGCCGAACCGAGTGAGGCGGATCATGCGTGAGGATAACTTGCTGTGTGTACGGAGACGAAAGTTCATGGTGACCACCGATTCCAACCACGATCGGAAGGTCTATCCAAATTTGAAGAGGGAAATGGAACTGAGCGGGATCAACCAACTCTGGGTCGCCGACATCACCTACATTCGCTTGGAGACGGAGTTCGTATATCTGGCGGTGGTCATCGACGCGTTTTCCCGCCGGGTGATTGGCTGGGCGCTGGACCGCACCTTGGAGGACGATCTGCCGATCGAGGCGCTCCGCATGGCGTTCGACCAGCGGCAGCCAGCTTCTGGCTTGGTGCATCATTCCGACCGCGGCAGCCAGTATGCTTCCTGCGACTACACCGATTTACTAAAGGCGCGCCAGTGCCAGATCAGCATGAGTCATAAAGCGAGCCCGTGGGAAAACGGCGGATGTGAGTCGTGGATGAAGACCCTGAAATACGAGGAGGTGTTCCGGCAGGAGTACCGCGATCTGGCCGAGGCTCGGAGCTGCCTGGAGCGGTTCATTGAGAAGGTCTATAACCAGCAGCGGTTGCACTCGGCGCTGGGCTACCGGCCACCCGCAGAATTCGAGCAGGCCTGGCTGGCGCAGCAGCACGCAGGAGCGAGGTGAATGTCGCCATTCATTTTTAAGCCGCGTGTCAGCCGCGCAGCGGCGCAGTGTGTCAGCGGCGCAGTTTTGGAGCAAGGCAAGGGCGCCCTATACCGGGAAACCCTGCAAGCGACCGGATGCTACGTGGGCCGGATTGTAATCGCCACAGCAGAGTTTGCGCCGATGCCTCCGCTCCCTTTACCGGGCTACCCCGGCGGTTTAATTCCGACGGCCATCGGGATGCGTTTGCGGAGGCATGACGGAATCTATCGGTCCGATGTGGTCCAAA
>DATAIH010000287.1:0-32084 GCA_036262755.1 Candidatus Acidiferrum sp. | reverse complement strand
CCTCCTCGACAGATGATAATTCTGTCTGCGAAGCATCAGACTTCTGCCTTTGACCTCTAGTCATGTCATCGGACTCAGGGGGTTTTGTCCCTAATCCTGTAGAAAAGTGAATAGCGTATTTTCTCTGAGTTCGATTCCATGATCAACTTTCCGGCGGCATCCGCGCGCCGCGACAGAGATCGTTGAAGGGGCGTTCCTCCATCAGCGTTAAAAAATCTCGCGATACGCAGCCCGCAGAGCGATTCTTTGGAGGCGGCATGACCTCCAGGACCAGGGAAAATCTGTGCCATCCGTCTATAAGGCGTCATGGAATTCCTTTTAACCAGCAGCCTTTTCTGTTCCTCCGATGTCGCGATAACCTCTAATGCGGCGTAGCTTCATCTGTCCGCTGACCCACAACCCGAAAAAAACTCTCAGCACCGCGCCCTCACTGGGCAGCGCCGCCTGGGTTTTCACTCTCCGGCGGAACTCTAGTTGCATCCGCTCGATCGCGTTGGTCGTGCGCAATGACAGCCATTGGCTTGCGGGGAACTGAAAGAACGTCAGCAGTTCTTCCCCTGCTTCTTCCAGAGAAGCCGCCGCGCCTGGACACTGCCTTTTCCACTTCAGCAGGAACGCTGTGCGTGCTTTCTGCGCCGCCTCCAGAGTCTCGGCGTAAACGATGCGGTGATAGTCTTCTCGCACTGCTTCATGCGCATGCTTCGGTGTTTTCGCGATCAGGTTGCGCAGCTTGTGCACCGTGCAGCGCTGGTGCGCCACGCCGGGCCATTGCCGGTCCAGTGCTGCTCCCAGCCCGGTGTTACCGTCGCTGATCACCAGCTGCGGCCGCCCCATCTTGCGCGCCGCCAGATCTTCCAGCAGCAGCTGCCACCCGTCGGCCGACTCCGCTCCTGCCGTCATCAGACTCAGCAGCACTTTCTCACCGTTCTCCCGCACCCCTAGCGCCACCAGCACCGCCAGCGAAACCACTCTTCCGCTGCTGCGCACCTTCGGATAAATCGCATCCAGGTACAAATACACGATCTTCTCTTCCGCCAGATCCCGCTGCTGCCAGGTGCGATAGCTTTCTTCCAGCCGCAGCACCAGCCGCGAGACCGTGCTTTTACTCAACGCCGCGCCCGTCAGCAGCGGCTCCAGTGCCCCGCGAATCCGTCGTGTGTTCGACCCCGACAGATACACTCCCAGCACGCTCTGCTCGACCTCCCGGCTGCTCCTCCGATACCGCGGCACCAGCTGACTCTGCCACTCGCGCTCGCGGCCATCGGTCTCCGCCAGCCGTGCCCGCGGCACCTCCAGCTGAACGGTGCCCGTGCGCAGGGTCAGCCTCCGCGGCTTCGATCCATGCCGGTAACCAGCCCGCTCTGCCACCCGTTGGCTGCGCCCCGCACCCAGCGCTGCTTCCACTTCCTCCTGCAAAACCATCTCGATGATCTCCCGCACCCGCTCGCGAATCGCTGCCTCCAACCCCTCTCGCAGAGAACCCTCTTGGCCCACTTCCATCCCAGTGCTAGTCTTCGCCATGGCGTATTCCTCCTGTGCCCTGAACCTCCCGCTAGGAGATTCAGGGCTTTCTCCTTCAATGACTTCTCAGGAGAATACGCCTTCTACTTTTCTACAGGAATCGAGCCACAGCCAACAATTCTCGCTGATTGTTTACGACAGCAGCGGGGTGCCATACCACTCCGTTCCGGCGGGAACCCTGCTTCAGGGCGGCAACGTGGTCGTCCATTCAAAATAGCAGCAGGCGTTATCAATCGAAGGTAGCGCACCCAAGATGTCCTGAGTGAGAGTCGGGCATGTTCAAGAATTAGATAGACCTGTTGCGTACCCTGATTGCCAGACTGAGACATTCGCGACATTCATGCGTCGGCTTGCCATCCGTGCCGCTAGATTTGTATCCTTAGGCCGACTTTTTGCGGACGTATGTGGGTTAGTTTTCCAGAATCGGATATTTCGAGCGACTTGCGAAAAACGAGGGAACAAATCAGGGAACAATAACAGTTCCATGTTGCGATTTATGCGGCTTTTTTGCTCCACCATGTTCCTCGTAAGTCCTTGAAATTCCGTCTCGGATTATTTTCGACTCCCACACGCTTCCGCCAACTGCTTGATGATTCGACTGCCTCTGTGGGAGTCGAAGCCCGAAAAACAGTCTTCAGACGACGCATTTTGTTCCAGAATTGTTCCCATTTGGTGGAATGCCGTAAGGAAAGCCAAGCCCAACAAGCAGATTCGAGACCCTTGAAAAGCAGCAAAACGCTAGTCTGGGTATCCTGGGGAGTGGGTGGCGCTTATATCAGCCGCAAAGCGACTGTCAGAATTTACAGTCGCGAGGGTGACTAGCTCAGTGTCTAATTTCCCAGTTACACGGAGGACTCACGTACAAGCGTGTCCGATCACGCGGTGTGCTATGGCTGTTGATACGCAATGTTCTTACCTTGGAGCACGGCGGCACATAGGTTGTAGGCGGCGAGGAGGGAGGTTCAATGTCATTCGTAGCGTGGATCGTTCTGGGGCTGATTTCAGGATTTATCGCTAGCAGAATCGTAAACAAGCCGGGAACAGGACCCATCGCGGACATCGTCTTGGGAATCGTTGGCGCCGTTGTGGGCGGCTGGCTGTTCAACAGTATTGGCCACATTGGGGTAACCGGCTTAAATCTTTACAGCATCCTAGTCGCTGTTGTTGGCGCGGTCGTCGTTCTGGTTCTTTACCATGCATTGTACCCCGCTCGCACCCATGGGTAGCCATGCCGTCACCATGAAAGAGCCAAGGAGACCTTCTCGCCGACTCTATCGGATTTAAGAAAGCACCGGGCTCCCTAACTTCGTTTCCCGTAAACATCTTTGTGTGAACGAGGACAATAAGGTTCGATTCGTTGTTTGTTCGTCGTTCAAGCGTAGCGGCACATGAGTTCCTCTGTGGTAGCCGTCTTTCCGACCGCGCGATTCGTAGAAACAGTAGGCGAATTGGGCAATCCCGTCGCGTGCAGCCAAACCGGTCCCGCGACGGATAAGCGGCTATCCCGCTTTCCTGCGTTCAACCAGCCTGCGATTTGTCGGATGTTCACTACCACCGATCATCGTCGATCGAAAGGTGTCATCACGAAAAACCCGGACAGCCTGATCGTCAATTGCAAGGGGCACGCAAAAAGACGTCCTTGTCTAATTGTAGATAAGTGGCCGGGAGGTTTCAGGCTGCGCGGCGCGATTTCCAACCTGAGACGAGCACAAGTTGTCGAGGTGATCTTGGGTGAAGACCTCCCTAAGTCCGTGCAGTGCAGCGTGGTATCGATCGGCAAGCCAGGATCGAAACAGGAAGGAGAGGCGGGCTACAAACCGTTTAACCTGGGCCGTGCCGAATGGCTCGCGAGAGCAAACAGGCCAAAGCTGGCCATCTGGGACCTGAGTCGCGAAGCCGGGCGTTCGAGCGCAACTATAGGGGGAGAATCCGCCCGCTACCTTCTTCATTGCCAAAATATAGTGGTTATACGATTCCTCGCGCAAGTGGTCATTGTACCCGACCACTATTCTTGCGAGATTGCTTAGAACAGCGAGACACGCTTGCCTTGGGTGTGTCAACTGCCCGGTTGTTCCACTCAAGGCACTCGGCTAAAGACGTGTGACTGTCTCGAAACGGCTGGGCATAGGTCCCGGGAAGCCTCTTTAGTCAGTGACCTCAAAAGGGGGAGGCTATGCATCTGAATCGCGCTCCTACGTCAGGGATGTACAAACCCATCCCGCTTCATGCGAAACCGATATCCTCGTTGTTGATCTTGGGCACGCTTTTCTGCTCGACAGCGCACGTCAGCTCTTTGCGAAGTGTACCGGCGCAGTCAGCCGCGCAGTCGAATGGCTCGCCAGTCATCGTCGAGTTATTCACTTCTGAAGGTTGCTCCAGTTGCCCGCCCGCAGACGCTTTGCTGAATAAACTGGAAGCGGACCAGCCAATTGCAGGCGCTGAGATTATTGGGCTCGAGGAGCACGTGGACTATTGGAATCACGACGGCTGGACGGATCCTTATTCTTCGGGAGAATGGACCGTCCGGCAACAAGAGTATGTTAGTCGTTTCAAGGGCGAAAGCCCGTACACTCCGCAGATGATCGTGGATGGACAAAGGGAGTTCAGCGGCAACAATGTGCGCAAGGCACAAGAAACCATCGAGCAGGCAGTACGACATGAAAAGGTAAGCGTTTCCATGGCCGCTTGCGCTCAAGCCAAAAACAACGTGTTGGCCTGTGAAGTTCGTGTAGCAAATATCCGAGCTACTGGCGAACAGGAGAAGGTAGACGTCTGGCTCGCTGTTACGGAGGCGGGTCTGCCCACGGCAGTTAGCGCAGGGGAAAACAAAGGACGGACATGGGAACATGCTTCTATCGTGAGGTCGCTACAGAAGATCGGATCGACTTCCTCTAGTAGCCCGGTGCCATTCGTCGCTACTCCCCAGGTTAAACTCCGGCCGAGCTGGAAGAAGGAGAATCTCCGCTTCGTTGTTTTCCTTCAGGAGAGAAGGAGTTGGCGAATTCTTGGTGCGGCGCTGGCAAAGGTCGCGTCTTAGGACGGAAGCAGCCGAGCGATAGAACTGTGGACTGTGGTCATGAGGTCTCCGTGTGGGTCGGAAACTGGCGTCCATCACGGTAAGAACCATTGAGCTGCGCTGAAAATCTACGATGACAAAGGACTTCCGGCGTGGGCTGCACCACCTTCCCCAACCTGGTTCGAGCAAAGTGACCAAAATCCAGAACTCTCGCTTTTGACGGCAGTCACCACTTCGTTGTGGTTGGTTTCACTGGATCTGTGTACTCGATGAACTGGAACACCAGCGGAGGATCGGACGATGCGCATAGCAAGCGCGGGTCACGCGGTCTTTGCAGCGACCATGGTCGCCGTCGGAATCCTGGGCCTGATCAAAGGCGATCTCACCGCCGTGTGGCAGCCGGTACCTAAGGGTGTATCCGCAAGCGAGGTGCCGGCCTATTTCTGTGCCTTCATCTCCGTGGGATGTGGCATGGGGCTACTCTGGCAGCGCAAGGCCGCCCCTGCTGCTCGCGTGTTGCTCGCCTATCTCCTGCTTTGGCTGTTGGTGTTTAGAGTGCCCGCCCTCTTGCGCGGGCTCACGGTGGACGCTTACTGGTCACTTTGCAAAACCGGGGTGATGCTCGCGGCCGCTTGGGTACAGTACGCTTGGCTCGCCGCCGACTGGGACAGGCAGCGCTTTAGTTTCGCGACTGGCGAGAGTGGTCTGTCCATCGCGAGAGCGCTTTATGGCTTGGCTATCATCCCTTTCGGCCTAGCCCATTTTCAATACGTCGAACATACCGCGTCGCTGGTGCCCAACTGGCTGCCGGCGCATGTGGCATTGGCGTATTTCACCGGTGCAGCATTCATTGCCGCGGGCATGGCCGTTCTCATCGGCGTGTGTGCACGGCTAGCCGCAACGCTCTCGGCGTTGCAGATGGGGATTTTCTTTGTGCTGGTGTGGGTACCTGCGGTGGCCACACGCTCACTAAACAGCTTCGAATGGGGCGAGGTTCTCGTCACTTGGGTGCTGACGGCCGCCGGTTGGGTCGTGGCGGATTCATATCGCGGCCTCCCCTGGCTCGCAGTGGACAAGCCCTTGGCGGCCGCGTTGCGGCAGACTCAGTGACACTTTATTACCGATCAACTGTTATTACACGGATTGAAAATCTGGCTTGTAGCGTCGCGAGGTGAACGGTGCGAGAGCTGCTAGCGTTCGGGAGGCCAGCACCTTACCGGTTACGCAACTTACCGGCCGTGACAGTTCCGATGGGTTAGGACAGCCAGTCTTGCCTCTCCATCTGGCACTAGCCGAATGTTCAACAAATCTTTCCTCTCTTGGCGTAAGTCGCACTGGCCGTGCAGTCTCTTTTTCGATGATTCCCGGAAAATACCAAGTCTTGTAGCCATCGAGTGAGATGGCGAGATCAGGCCAAAGGGCATCATCCTGGAAGGAGAGCGCCGGAGTGTGGATTTTGATGGTACGCGACGATAAGAATGAGAGGACGGGAATTCGAATGGTTCGCCGTGGATGGGCGCAGGAGGTCGTGACTTTCAGGACTTGTACTAGGCTCTGCGTCCAGCTCGTGCGAGTCCGAACCGTGGTGGTCGCGGTGACGCTGTTCTCATGTTCATGCAGTTTGCCGGGGAGGAGGCCAGTGCAACCAGACGTTCAAGAGAATCGATTTAGGATCCTCACAAACGCTTACGAGTCCTTCAACCGTGGCGACATGGCGGCCGCCGTGGCCGCAATGGATCCCAACGTGGAGTGGATCGAGCCGGCCGAATTTCCAGGTGGAGACAGAGCATATCGCGGTCCGAAAGAAGTCATGGTGTATCTGGCCAACTCGCGGGCCGGATGGGAACAGGGCCGCAGTGATCCGGAACGGTTGATTCCAGCCGGCGACAAAGTTGTTGTTTTCGTGCACGCCCGATTCCGGCAGCGAGGAAGCACCGAATGGCACGAGGTGCGGCTCGCGGACGTCTACACGTTCCGAGAGCTTGTGATTGTAGCCATGCACGCATTTGCCAGTCGCGATGATGCCCTGAGGTTCGCGGGAATCACCGCGAAGTTGCCATAAGGGTCCCATCTCCGACCTCCTCTACTCATACCTCAAAGCGACCACGGGACCGAAGCGCGTCGCATGTCGCGCGGGCACATAGCATGCCGCGAGGGCAACCATGATAAGAAGCGCAGACGCACCGCTGAAGGTAAGGATGAAGCCAACCAGCATCTCTCGATGCATGTGTACCCTGACTCGGATGCGCCAAGGGCTCGGAGAGGATTCCAAATTGGGCTTGGGGTGAGACCGCCTCTAGTGCAGTGGCCCCGACTGCAGGTGTTTACCTTACTTGAAAACCATGTCGCGGTTCTCTACGATTTCTTGCTGCTTGCCCGCGAGGCCGACCTGCCGAGAAGGAGAAGGCTATGAGTGTTATAAAGCGAACCAGCATGATCGCCGCGACATTGCTTCTTTTCGTGGGCGCGACTTGCGCACTAGAGGCCGGCAAGGAAAAGACGGGAGCGATCTCGGCTTCTATTCCAGCACTGGGTTTTGTGAACCGCCCATCGCGACTTGTTGCACAATTGCAAAATGCTGAGGGCGCCGCTGTGCAGCCGTTTGAGGTCGCCTCGATTAAGCCGAGTCGCGCAGATGACAATATGACACGGCTGTTTATGTCACCCGGCAAGTTCACGACCGAGGCTGAGACCATAAAGGAAGTCATCAGGTTTGCCTACGACATTAAATCAGACAATCAGCTCTCGGGAGGGCCGAGTTGGATCAATTCCGAAAAGTTCGACATCGAGGCGAAAGAAGAGCACTCCGTAGCAGAAAACTTGCAGAAGCTCCCTTTCGAAGAACAGGCGAACCAAATACGGTTGATGGTCCAGGCGTTGCTGGCTGATCGGTTCAGGCTTAAGGTGAGTCATCAGACAAAAGAACTACCTGTTTATGCGCTCGTCGTGGCGAAAGGTGGCCCGAAGTTGACTGAAACCGAAGTTCCACCGCCCTCTCCAGACGGCATGGCTGCGCCGAATCGCGGGTTCAGAGGAATCCGAATGATGGGGCCCGGCCAGCTTACCGGCACGAACATTAATATAGGCCTCCTCGCCAGAATACTCTCGCGTCAACGCGAATTGGGGCGGCTAGTGATCGACCAAACAGGCCTCAAGGGAAACTACGACTGGACACTGAAATGGACGCCAGACCAGGGCGATGCGATGTTCAGGGGCCCAGACGGCGGACGCCCATCTGCAGATGTGCCGGCACCTGATTCATCCGGCCCGTCGATATTCACCGCTCTTGAGGAACAGCTTGGTCTAAAGCTGGAATCGAGAAAGGGGCCGATAGAAACGCTGGTAATCGACAGCATCGAGAGACCGTCGGAAAACTAGCAGCCGGTCGGGTAGTTGACTGGGCATGTCGCACATTCGTTTCTGGTCTTGCACAATCGGCCCAGATTGGCCTACAAAACGATCCGGACGCTACGATCACACTCGTACAAAGGCTGCCCGCCTCCTGGCGGAAGGCGGAGCTAAGGACATACTTGCCGATGTCGTCGAGGAGACAACGACTTGTGCAGTGTTTTCGTAGTCATTGGATGCTATTGACGCTTCACACAGGCGCACGTATCTCAGGCGCGCCCTTCGCAGCGTGTCTGGAGTCCACGGTTGTCAAACGAAGTCGCTGGCGGCCAGTCGAAGCCGCTATGACTTCCTCACTACCGCGTTTGCGGGAAAATGTATGGCACTCCCACGCGAGCAGGGCTTCCTTCCGATCTCGTTCAACTTTCGTGCTGCCCGGTTTGTTGCTGTGAACGGGTTGCGGTCCAATCACTGCGAGGTCGACCTGAGTTCCCGTTCCTACGGTTCAAAGAGCCAGAGTCTTAGAAGGGCCCACAAGAGCAGTCCCAACACGCAGAAGGCCGATACGCAAGCGACAAGCACCTGGAAAGCAGAGAGACGTAGCTCGTTAGTCCTGCCCGAAGGCGCTGAACTGTTAGCACCTGCATCTTTCTTGAGGCGCAAATGCTTTGATTCGAGAACCAGGAGCGAGAATTGAATTTGGCCATTACCTTTCCTAATTTCATCCGCACGAATCATTGCTTCACTCCTTGATTGCTCTCGACGCCTCAGTCGCGTCTTTCTCTCTCGTCAATTAGAAGCGCGTAAGAGAAAAAGGATGCGGTTTTCGTGAGTGCACCTAGAGCTCACATGTCGGACAGGAAAACAGCAATCGCCACTGGACCGCAACGGGGTATTGGCGCGGGTTTGGTCGAAGGTGTCCTTAAGCCGGGCTATAGCTCCGAACCAGCGCGGACGACTTTATGCGCTGGCCGCGCGGGTGCAGGAGGCGTCGCCAATTGGACGAAGGTAGCGTCGATACTTTGGTATAGGTTCGCACGCGGGTGGCGTTCCCATTCGGGAGCGAAGCCACCGCCGTCAGAGGCGCCGGACCCTGCTCAGTTGCAAAGGAGGACGGCCGGAACGTGGTGACCGTCCTACCGTCGGGGGTAACGCGGCACCAGCACAGGAGAATCTCTGCTGAGACTCTTTTTGGCCACATCCGAGCGCCTGTAAGGAACATCCAAGGGCATGTGGAGGGCAAATCGGTCGATTCGCCAGTCGGGCATCGTTTGGCTCTCGGTCGTGCCCTCCCTCACGACGTGAGGCGCCGAAAGACCGCGCTTTCCTCCTCACTATCGTCTGGCCGGAACCAGGCAAGAGACATCTTTAAGGCGACGCGAGGTAAAGCATGAGCGCTGAGCTGTGGCCGATTTTTCTATTTCGCGTTGGTCCTATTGCTCGTGGCCGGGATGCTCGCGGTGTCTTTTTTGCTTGACCACAGCCACGAGGATCGCTCCACGGTTACCCATGACGCAGGGATTGTGTCGGAGGAATCGGCGAGCGTGCGCCTTTCTGCGAAGTTCTGTCTTGTTGCGGTGTTGTTTGTCGTTTTCGATCTTGAAGCGGCGTTCATCCTGCAAGGAGGCCTGCTGATGAGCAAGGGCAGCCAAACCGACGATTCGGAAGCCACCAAAGACCAGCAACCCGGAATTCAGATGACCGCCCAAAAGGCTACCTAGAAGAAGGAGTATTCCGCGTACGGAGCCGGTCGAACGGTTGGTCTGGCCGCTGGAGGCGAAACATTCCGGCGACCATGGGTTTTCTCGGTAAGTTCTATGTGCTCGCCGCCGGTGCCTGGGCTGCAGCGTGGGCGCTGATCCTCATTCTCGTGCTAACGGCGGGCCTCTTCTACTACCTGCGCATCGTCGTAGCGCTGTACTCGGCCCCTTCAGAGCCCGCTCCGGTTCAGACGGTATCTCCGCGCGGTGCTTTCGTGGTAGTGGTACTGGCCGTTCTGCTGATCTACTTTGGAGTCTACGCGTCCCCGTTGCTCAATCTGATCCGAACCACTATGGCCGGGCTTGATTTTGCAACCCAGATTGCGCCGCACTACCGAAGCGTAAATGACACCGTGCCCGTCGATCCTCTAAGGCCCTCGGGTCTCAAAGCAGCGGTGTCGACTACGGATTTCCTGTTATTGGGGAAAGATTTGGTTCGTTAGCTAACCTGCGGCCCTCGAAACATAATGAAAATCATGCGGAGGTAAGATCGCGCGCATTTTGCGCCAACTAGGTCCGCGCTGGCGTGGAGAAGCTGTGGGAAACTTGTGGGGAAATGGCACGTACCCCCTCGACTGGCCGCTTCGTTTCCGCGATGATGTCATTGCGGAGGGCCTTTTTGTGAGCGATCCCATGGACAGAACGAGCGATCTGGCGAAGGCCGTCCATGCGCTGCGACGACAGGGGATGGTCGTGAGTTTTCCCATGCAGACGGCCGAAGGGGAAATCATCTTTGTAGTGGGCGAAGATTTTACGCTGACCGCAGACCAGCTACTCGAACTTCTGGAACGTGAGGAACTGCACGCTGAGGGCGTGCGAAGGTTAGTGGCGGCACAGACAGAGAAACCCTTGGGGAATGAAGGGAGGCGGCCAGCCCCGTAGGGTTGGTGAGTCTCAGAGGGTGTGGTCCTCGGAGAGAGCGGCCGCCTCCTCTCGATTGAATGCGGGCGAGCCTACTTCTCCTGTCGGATTTGTTGGACCTGTCAAAAGTGACAGGTGACAGCTCTCGAGGGGCAGCTACCATTCCGGACCACGGAAGAGGACTCAAGGGCGGTTGAGTCTCAAGATCCGCGAGGTACCGCCAATAACCCCAAATGTCGGAGCGCGACAACGCAGCCTCGCGGAAAGATACAGGCCAGCCGGATTCGCAAAAATCACCGGCAGTCGCTCGTTCGCAATTTCTTCAATTGTTGTCGAGCTTCGACGCTTCCACCTTTGGCGGCAGCCCGCAGAAGGATTTTTGCTTGTTCGCAATTGTGCGGAGCCCCGTCACCCTTCAAGTAGAGCCGCGCCAAGTCGACTTCCGCAGCGGCGTTGCCCGAAGCAACCGCGGACCAAAGACGCGTTACCTCCGCACTTCGATCCTGCGCCGAATTCGGCGACCGGCGATCCGGCGAACGGTCCCGGTCCTTTGTGCCCGGAATTGCAAGATTTGGGCTCTGCGAAGTAACCTGCCGGGAAGAATCAGGCGGCAGTGTGGAATCCCCCGACGCCTCCTTTTGAAGTGCAGCTGGCTTCGCTTCGGTGGACGGCAAAGGGGGTGTTGGAACTGGAGACGAGCTCGGTAGCGGAGTTGAAGTCTGCTGTTGCGAGCCGATCCTGGTGATCTTTTCTCCGAGGTGGATCAGCGAGGCCCCCACCTCCGGCCGGAACATCTGAAAGAGCATTACGACGGCCCACACGAGCACACCGATAAGGAATCCTGTCGCAAGCCTATAGGCGATTCCCCGGTGAGGGGCTTGAGAATCCTGCGATTCTCCTGGCAGGTTCGAAGCAAAGGGAGAAGGCAAACCTGGAATTGGAGGTAGTCCTATGGGCTGCGCTTCATCAACTTCGCTCTCTCCTAGTGATGCAACGGGCGACGGCGGAGGGTTCGCATTGTGCCGGGTCTCACGCCGCACCTCGGGCAGCTTTTGCGCTGAACTCCCGGGCTCGGGAAACCGCTGGAATTCGGGAGATACCTCCAATTCACCCGGCTGCCACAGCCACTTACGAATTTGATTGCAGCTATCTGCGCCTGTTTCATTGAAACGTAAACCGCCGGTTTTGTTGGAGCTATCCGTCCATACCACGTTGCCTGTGATCTCAATCCGCTCCTCGGAGCGAGGAGAGGTCCAGATCCATACCCGGCTTGGGCCGAGTTGCTGAACCGCATCGGCGGCGCGGAACCCGAGCCCCTTCTCAGATGCATCGAGTATGATGCCCGCGCTTCCCGCCTCAAACTCGATGTAGGAAATGCCGCGGGACATCTTCCTTTGGACACACCGCCGCTCAGTTTGCATGGTTGCTAGTGCCGTCAATCACTTTGCAGGATTCTCTCATATCGCGCCCGTTTTCGCTCTGATTTTTGGGAGCGCATCCGCCCGCGCCACGCAGCTAAACAAATAGCGGCGGACCTGGCAGCCTACGGACTAACCAAAGAAACCGCGGGACTTGAGTGCTTTTTCAGTCCGTCTAGCCACTCTCCGCGGCGAGTCACCGCGTGATCGATGTTCCTGCCTTGAGCAGAAGTTCCAATCCGATAGCAAATGTGTCGCCTGGCAGGGGCTGGCAGTAGGCGACTCTTCCACGCGCCCAAAGCTCGCTTTCGCAAGTTAGCACGATCACTAGAGTGTCCCGCGTCCAGGGTCGCCCTGTTCGCACGCGTAGGCCGCGAGAACTAACGTTTTCCGTCAAAGCTGACTCGATGGACGAAGGGTCCGCCGCGCTGGAGAGCAGGACTTGAAGTTTCTCGGGATTGCGCCCTTCTTTCCGGTTCTCAGACATGGAAGGGCAACTTGGTTGGCGCGGGAAGTCCGGGAAGGAGCACAACTGTAGGAGTCGCCATAAGACCTCAACCCCACCGTTACCACGGTTTTGGTCTTAGAAGCTTGCTGGCCCGCAAGTCCGGCTGCGGATATCCCCTCGGCAGGAACCGCGGGGGCCGACAAATCGAAGGGCAGGGACCCTGAACGAACCGCGAAACCATGACCTGGTTCGGCCATTGCAACAAAAGAGTTTAGTCTGGACCAGATTTGCTGTGCCCCAAGCCAAAAACAGGAGATAAAGCAGTGCACGTGAGTCTATTTTTCGTACCGTTACTACCTTTCGCGCTAGCCTGCAGCGGTCTCGCTCAGGTGGATCGCCCATCAATAATTACGAACAGGACCGACGCCCCGGTGCAAATTACCGAGGCCCATTGCGGCCAGGATGCGCATGGGATCTACTGCCAGGCAACGCTTCAATTCGCAGACACCGAGGAAACCTGGGATGGCTACGGGCTTCTCTGGACTGTCACGCTCGAGGATGGCAGCAGGTCGCCCTTCCGCCAATCGGCCGATCGGAGCATCGAACCGACCGGACGACCTGGTGCTCATCAACCTAGCGTCCGATTTTTCAAGCCCGGCGAGATCGTGAACGCTGGGAACAGAGGGGTGAGGTTCGGGACAACGGATCGCAATGGAAGGACGCTTCACGTCACTGGCACCCAGGTCGAAGTCGAGTTTGCGATTAGCACGAAGGGAACCGTTTGGGGCGACGGCAAATCACCATCCTATCTGCAGCTCGTTGCGAACCGCAAAAAGGCCAAAGAAGCGACGCGGTGAAAAGCCGTTCGGGGCATTCGGCACACCGCCCAGGTTAAACAGTTTGTAGCCGCGCCTCATCCTACCTGTTTAGGCCCTGGCTTGGCAGTTCACACCTGCTCCCGGCTGGCGGTGCACTTCAAGGATGTTCCTGTGTTCGACTGGATTTCTGTGCTCAACAGCCTCTCGATTTGCGGCCTCGGACTTGGAATCATCTTGCTGATCGTGAGGCTTTTTCTTGCAGTGGCTCTTAGTGTTTGCCGCCGTACCGCAGTTCTTGTCGAAGAGGGAAGAAGCGCCGAAGAGGCCAGGCGTGAGAGTGGGGATGGTTTTCGCCTTGCGGCTCAAGCGGGAAAATGCTCGCCTACGACTGGCATGCGCCACCTGACGTGAGGGTACGCTCTCGAGAGAGCAACTGCCACTCAGACGATCGCCGGGGCCATTCAAGGCGAAAAAATACGAATTTCCGTATTGTTTTTGGCGACGAGCCGTAGTAGCTTTTTGCCCCTATGACCAGCGCGCGCAGGCCCTGACTCCTTCTTGTCGACGACAGTACCGCCGTGCGCGGTGCTATTCGGAATTTCATCGAAGTCACGACTCCCTACAAAGTGTGCGACGCGATAGACGATGGCGTTCCGGCGGTCCGAAAAGCGATCGACTGCGGCTGCGACCTCATCCTCCTTCACCTACGGATGCCGTTACAAGATAGCCTGGTGACGGTGTCGCTTCTGCGCAGCAAACTGCCCTATGTCAAGATCGTCGGCTTAAGCACTTTGTCGTTTGATTTGGGAAACCAAGTGTCTCCAGGAACTGGGTTCGATGCGATCATCACCAAGCAGGACGGGCTGTCGAAATTGGTGGAGACCCTGAAGGCGCTGATGCCCGAACCACCACAACCGTAATCGCGTGCGGGATCCGCGCGCCTTCGACAGCTTGCTTCCAAATCTTTTGCCGTTGCGTTCGGATCCGCTCCATGCGCCCACGTGCGAAGCCGGTTTAGCTCTTTCAGCCCGAATCGACGCTTGAGCGTTCTGCGCAGACGGTCCCAAAAGGAGGTTTGTCTTCTTGTCTGTGAAGACCATGGATGTGCGCAAAGGATATCTACGTTCCAGGCTCTGGCAAGATCATTGCCGAGTTGTTCGGGTCTAATCGCAGCTTCCGTTTTACCCCGCCGCCCACAAAAGAGCGGTTGCGCAGGCTTGCGAAAGGTGACGCCGCTGCTCGAGATGTCTGCTGAATCGCGTTCGAGATCCGAAATCCGTGCGTGCTCGGTTTTCGTCATCCGCACACGCCTCTTACGCTTACCCTAGAAAGGCTTCGCGACAAGGCTAACCAACTGTACCCACCTTGTGCGTTAATATTCGCAAGGCGAGTGCCGCGGCGGAAACCGTCAGCATGAAGGCGGCAGGCCCCAGCCCTTTCAAATCGCCCACACGCACATGCGACACAATCGCCCCCACAAAGTAAACGACTAGCCCGATGGCCGCAGCGATCCCCATGGATGGCCACCGGATGCCGACCACCAGCCCCAATGCTCCTGCAAACTCACAAACTGCCAAGAGCGGAAAATACCTCAACGGCACACCTACGACTTCGTGAACGATCTGCACGATACGCGGATCGCGGCGAAGCTTCCCGAGGCCGGAAAACGCCACCATTGCCGCGAGAACAAGGGTGACCACAAGGTAGGCAATATCCATGGAGCTACTCCTCTTAACTGCCGCCGTCGATCGAAAACCAAAACGGCCCTTCGGGTGTCCCCGCTCTTAGTTGAACGTGTTATCGTGTCCCTGAAAACCGAGTTACGCGGTCGCACCGGCCTTGGCGACGAGATGCGTCATTACGCCGGCGAAAAGGGCAATGAGGCCTACGGCACTTCGCCAACTGCGTCCCGCCATGCCAAGTGGAGGCTCTACCAGGAAGGCTAGGGTCAACGAAAAGACAGAAACCAGCATGAGCATGGAGCCCGCCAACTGGAGGCCACGCCGCCAGTTCGACGGATGCAGTTGAAGATAGAGACCTAAGACCGTGTTTACCAGAGCCGCGGCCAGCAAATAAATGTGGCGCGAGATGTACATCATCCGCAATTCCGCAGGCAATTGTTCCATACGGGGATGATGGTGGCCCATCACTTGTCCGCTTAACAAAAACGCTATAACTGCCACGATTCCAATGACGAGATGGACACGACGGAGCATGAGCGGGACGCATCCTAGCACGAACTCGCTGGGCGGCGCGCTTACTCTGGAGCGACATTGATGCCGAACTGCCGCAACTCATCGAGGACGCGGGCTCCCTCTGCGCGGGATTACCGTCCGCAATGGGCATGAGGAGTTAGGCGGCTTGGTCCGGTTGGATCGCCAGGACGAGCAACGTGTTTCGGAGGTCCGCAACAGCTGCCCATGCTAGTCTCTAGGAATCTTTATCGGATTCCCGTCGTCATCCCAGACCAGATGCACATTTCCAGAATGAAGCCGGTTAACATCGGCGAGCACAGCGTCAAAAACGGGATAGGGAAATCTGAACACGAGCAGAAATCGCGCATTCTGGTGCGCCTCTGGCGCGATTGGTCTCTTAATCTCGTCAATAACCGGCTCGCATTTTCTTCTCAGGTACTCGGGCAGTTGAGGGTAAAGGTCCTTCTCGAAGGCGAAACCTGCCTGCCTGAAGTGGGACGCCCAGAGGGTCAGACAGAGCTGCTCCTCGGTCATGTTGCGAAGAATTGATGCTACTCCTGCACACGTGACCTCGCTACGTTGTCTTGCCGTCTCCGCCTGACGACGTTCTTCTCGTGCCTCTCTTCGTTCTCGAAGGGCAGAGTGCGCCAAGAACAGATCCGCGAGGAGAATCCCGGTGAGCGCGATAGCCACAATCCAAGCTGGTGCGACCGTCCACCAGGTGTCCAGAAAACGAACCATGAGCGGTAATTCTACTGCTGGATGCTTTCTCTGTATCCTGTTGATTTTCAATCTCCCTCATTCTCCCTCTTTTGCTCCCTTTCGCCCCTGTTCTCCGGGCGAATTTGCAATGTAATTTGCAACGCGCTTCTGCTTCTCCTCTTGCTCTGTCCCGCAGGGCGCTCGCAAAAGCCGAACATGCCCGAGCCAAAAAAACAGGAGCACAGCCGGGCAGAGTGGGAGAGCTGTTATCATGAGCTGGCCGTCTATGCGCAGAGGAGCCCCCATGACCCCCAACGACTTTCGCCGCTTGGCCCTCAGCTTCCCGGAAGCTGCCGAGCGCGCGCACATGAACCATCCCGACTTCCGCGTCCGCGGCAAGATCTTCGCGACGCTCCACTATCCCGATAAGTCCTGGGGCATGGTCAAGCTGACTCCGATCGAGCAGGAAATGTTTGTGCGCGCTGAACCTGCTGTCTTCGTCCCCGTGAAAGGTAGTTGGGGACGTAAAGGCTGCACCAGTGTCTGTTTGCAGCCCGCCACGAAGTCCACAGTACGCCGCGCCTTGGCCGCCGCTTGGTCGCTCGCCGCACCTAAGGATCTGTCGGGTCGGTCCAATCCCGATTCCAATTTTGCGCGTGTTCACCCCTCCGCAAATGCGACCCCGTCCCACCGAAAGAAAGTGTGACTTTAATGGTCGTCTCGGCAGGCAACATCTCAAGGCGCAAGATCATTGATTCACCTGTGGACTAATGATGCGAAAAACGGGCATTGCATTGTTGGTGGCGGCATACGCGCTGTTCCTCTACACGTCGCTGGCCGCGCCAGCCTACGCCCGTTTGCACGCACAGCTCGGAGCGGCGATGCGTGCGGCCTACGCCGCTCCGTGGCCTGTGGCCATGGGCTGCGCACTAGCCCTAAACGGCCTCGTGTTGGCGCTAATTCCCATTCGCCGCGGCGAAAAGTGGGCCATCTGGCTCTCCGCCATAACTTTATTCGTTCTGTTGGCCACTCGGACCTTCACCGACCCGCGCTGCTCGGTGGTGCTCGACCCGCACCAGCACGGCTGCCACACCTTCATGATCTCTATGGGTTCCGGCCTAGTCGGCCTCGCGCTGGCCGTCCCTCGTCGTTCCAAGGCCGTCGCGTAAGCCTCGAGAGCGTAGCGGCTGAGACGTAAGCCCCACGATCGGCTCGTTTGGAAAAAGATAGGGAGGCCGCGGTCGCTAATACTGCGGGGTGTACTTAACGCTCTCACTCGCGGTGAGCTCGGCAGATGCGAAGGCCGTAGCTTCCGCGAAAAGCTCTAACTCGGTTTGCGTCACCTTCCGGCAGACTGTCGGCCCGGTGAGTTCTTCGACGGCGCTCTCCGGGTCAATCATCCGGTAGAGCAGCCCGGGCTCGGTAACCGCAGAGTAGTGCCCAGGCCGTTCGTCATCCCTGCGCCTGAGTCCAATTGGGGCAAGGGGGAAGCTCGAGCCTCGTTATTCGACGGGGCTTGGGGAGTCGACGGTTTGGGTTCGACCCCCGTTTCGGCGATCTCTCTGGCCAAGAATGTACAGAGAATCTCTCGATGTTTGCTCCTTAGCTGCGATTGGCTGTTTCCGCCGCAGATTTCCTTGAAAGTCAAAGAGATAACGGCGTGATGGATGGCTCCGCGCTATGAGCGGGATTGGCAGAGCCATGGGGCGGCTGACAAACGACCGGTTTTGACATACAGTGCCGCACACGAAACGCAGATCGCGAGTCCATTTGTTTGAGTGCGGCTGCTGAGGAGGCGACAATTGATGACAGACATCCCACACCGGCGCATTCCGATTGTATGCGTGGTTCTTCTAGCGGTGTCAGCGGCCGCATACACGCAAACGCCGAAAAGCAGTTCTACGGTAGTTTGGCCTACGAATGGGTGGCTGGCGGGAACGCCTGCAAGTGTAGGACTCGACGAATTCACTCTCGAGAGCCTTGACGCCGACCTCGCCCGCGGCAAATACATGCTGGTAGACAGCTTTCAGGTTTTCCGCTGCGGGAGGAAAGTCTTCCAGCGGAAATATGCGCATGATTACGGCCGGATTTACGGCGAGGAAGCCAAAACAAAAGGACCGCTGAATGCGCGCCTAACCGGCCCATACAACTATTTCGATCCCTACTGGCACCCCTACTATCATGGCACCGAGATGCATACCATGCAGTCCGTCACTAAGACCGTCACGTCGGTCATTTTCGGCGTGGCCATAAACCTTGGCGATTTCAGGGCCGAGATCAGTGCTCCGGTGCTCAGGTTTTTCGACGTCTCGAAGGTAAAAAATGTGGACGACCGGAAGCGGCGGTTGACGCTCATGCACGTACTTACCATGACCACGGGGCTCGATTGGAATGAGGAAGTTCCCTACGATGATCCTCGCAGCGACTCCAGCTTGATGGAGGCATCCGATGACTGGGTGCAGTACGCGATCGACAGGCCCATGGCTGAAGAGCCTGGCAAGGTTTTCAACTACAACAGCGGAGCGACCGAACTGCTCGCCTACATCTTCCAGAAAGAAACGGGTCAGGATATTGACGCGTATGGAGAGAAGTACCTTTTTGCGCCACTGGGAATCAAGCATCACTGGAAACGCACCTATCTGGGAGTGGCAGACACGGAGGGCGGCCTTTACCTCCGGGGGGAGGATTTGGCAAAAATCGGTTACCTCTATCTGCACGATGGAAATTGGAATGGGAAGCAGATCGTCTCGAAGGAGTGGGTAAAAGAGTCTCTCACGCCTTACATCGATGCCGGGAGCGGCCGCCCGGGGAGTGAATTCAGGTACGGGTTCAAGTGGTGGTTATATCCGCTGAACGGCAGCTTTGTCTGGATGGCGAGAGGATTCGGCGGCCAAAGACTGATGGTGTTTCCGCAAGAAAACCTCATCGGTGTCTTCACCGGCTGGGAAATTCTCAAAGACCCGGCTCCCACAAAGGAATTAGTGGACCGGTTGCTGACCGCTGTTGAACAACCCGCGTGCGTTCGACAAGGACAATAGGGGATCTTTACACGACGGCACGACGACCGGGAGTTCCATTCTCGAAACCGTGAAGTCTCGATGACGCGCAAACCAGATGAGTGCGAGCGAGGTCATCGAAGGCGGGGTGAAGTGTTGAGGCTACGTCCTGCCGCACGCCGTTGGGCCGTTGCTGTCAATGCGCCAGCGGATCCGGTCGAAACTGAAAATGCAAGACTTTGCTGGTGGTTCCTTTGCCACTCTCGGCGTGGAAGGGCGTTCGCGTGCCGTAGGTGGCCCAAAGACCTTTGCCTTTCCACCCGGCTTTGGGATCATCAATTCGTCCGTCCATTCCTTTGGCGTAGAATCCCATCGGATAGGGCACTCGCAGCACAACAAACTTACCGGTATCTGGCAAAAGCGCAAGCAGCGCATCATTGCCATTTCCCGTCGCGATGGGCACGTTCTTCCCTAGCCCGAAGGTGTCAAACTGATCGACCCAATCATAGTAACTCGCCTCGGCACTCCCTGGATCCGAAACGCCCTGCAACTGCGGCCCGGGCAGTTGATAAAGATTCCAGCCCTCGGGGCAATGCTGCCCTGTTGCCGTTGGACCATTGAGTGGTCCTGTGCATTTCCGCCGGTCGAAGCTCGCCAAATGTCCACTGGCGATGACCGTCCAGACCACCCCGTTGCGGTCGATGTCAAGACCTCGTGGTGAGAATCCGTGTACGGGCGCATGCGGGTTGTTCCAAGGAAGCTCGTAGATTTCGGCCAAAGCCGTTGCCGGCGGATTCGATCCGGGATTCAGTCGAACGATGGCCCCCGGGAAGCCCAAGACGGTTCCCCAAACCGAACCGTCCACCGGACTAACTGTCACCCCATAAAAGGCGGCGTTGATGCGCTTGTCCTTGGCGGGATCAACCGGCTGATCCGGCTCAACATATTCGTCGCGCTTGCCATTCCCGTTCGTGTCCAGAACCAGCGCCGTCCAGCCCTGCGACGTTTCCTCGTCGTTCGTTTCATCGAACCGCTTGGTGTTCAGCCATCCTACGGCTCCTCCGCCACCGCCGCTGCTGGTCCACAGCGTGTTGTTGGCATCTTCCGCGAACACCAGATGGTGGGTGCCGAAACAGGTGTTGATTAGGGTTTCCTGCTTGGTTTTTGGGTCGTAGACGGCTAGTTGACGGCCGCTCGAATTTAGAGGGAACAGCATCGCAGATGGAAGGGTTGACCCCTGCTTGCAAAACGCCGGGTTCTGGCTGCCCCGAATTCTCGAGGTGATCCACACTCGGCCCTGCCCATCGAACATCGGGTTGTGCACGTTGGCTTGGCTGCGCCAAATGGGCTCGTCTCCCCAGTAGGGGGACGGTGCGCCAACAGGGTCATCGGCGCTTGTCGGAGTGTTCGGGTCACGAACTTGCAATTTCGCTTGGCTTGACGTGGAGCTCTCCGGGTCAAGGACAGGTAGGTAATCTGTGCTGAGTTCCGTCGCCCCATAGATTTTGCCGTTCGCATTGACGGTTGGATTGCGCTTGTCCGTGGCGATCTCGTCGTGCAAGTAAGCCTTGGGATCGGCCCAATCCCATTCCGTAATCACGACATTTCGCTCCATGCCCGACGGTCGCGGAGGTGCGGGGGGCAGTTCGCCCGCCGCGATACGGTCGCTCCAGTCCGCGAACATGCGCAGCGCGGGCTCCGGGCCTAGCTGCCGTAAACCGCCGATCATGTTATTGCCGGCCTGTCCGGACAGCAGCCGACGAGACCAAGCTGCGGTCGTGGAACCGAACTGGCCAAGGTTTTTCGGGATTTCGCGCGTAGCTTGGTCCCCCACTTGGTGACATGACCAGCAGCTATCCGTCTTCAAAAGATGTAACCATTGACCCTGGGTTTTCATATTCTCGGGAATGCCGTTGCCTCTCGGCCCGGTCCCGGGGAACTCGGTTTTTTCAGGAACGTGAATCATGGAAAACCAATAAACAGCCGGGTAATAGTGTGCTGCGGCGCGTTGATTCGGCGCTATCACCGCCGCCAGGTTCACCAGTTTTCCGGGGACCGCCTCGATCGGCGAGGAGTCCACTAGACCATAGCCGCGCACCCAAATCTTATAATGCGCCTTCGGAAGTGCGGGCACGACGTACCTTCCGTTATCGTCGGTGACCACGATCTTCACAAATTTGGTCGGTAGGTCATTTGTCTCCGCTATCACCCAAACGCCGGCTTCCGGTCCCTTAGTGCTTGTTACCACCCCGCCGATGTCAGCGCCGCTGATCGCCACCTCTACAGCAGGCGATTGCGCGCCACTGGACCTACAGAACCAACCCGCCAGGATTAGCCCTAGGCTGAGCGCTGCAAACGTACATAAGGTAGTCTTCTTCATGACGAGCACCTCTAGGGAATCGAAGTGGATACGAATCCCATTCGCACCCGCGAATGAGCTCCCGTTCTCAAACCGAGGACGCGAACGAAATCCTAGGTGTCCCGAGCAACCTTGTCAAATGTGGCGACCGATTCAGGCATATCCTGTGCCGACGCAATGTTGGGGTGCCACCGTTTTCCGAAGGCGCCTCGCGATGCGCGGGTGCCGATCAAGGGTGGTGGACGCTCTTGCGGTGTTCATGCGCTCCGAATCAGATTCTGCCGGGCGCTTGTGCGGGTTCGCCCGCTGTCGGGCACGGACGCCGACGCAGGATAGTGTAGTCGTTGCGGGCTCCGGTCCGCCGGATCGGGAGCAACTCACAGTCCACTGAAACACAAGTCTTGACCGCCTATCCCGCCAAAGTTGCTGCGGGCGCGAGAAACGTTGCCGGGTTTGCTGATTTCACCGGTCGAGATGGGAGCGGAGACTGTTCCGCTCACCGCGGAGGAGCTCCGCCCGAAAACGCCGACGCTCAGTTTTGAACCGGTTTCTGGCTGGATGGTGCTGAGTGGTTCAGTTTTTCCAATTGAGCCAACTGTTCCCGTACCTGATCCCCGTCTTTCGCATGCGGAGCCAACTCCAGGTAAGCCCGCAACTCCGATATTGCGACAGCGTAGTCCTTCTTTCCTGCAAAGATGTCGGCCAGTAAGAGATGCAGTTGCGGAAAATCAGGGCGCAGATCCACGTGTTCCGCCTTGAGGGCGCTCTTCTCGGCTTCTTCGAGATTGTTGAGCTCATAATTTGCAACGGCGTTATAGAAATAGGCCTCTGCGGGATTCGATTCATCGAGATCCAAGACGTAACCAGCGACGTCACCCTGATTCAGAAGATCACGATCGATGATGTGGCCTGTAAATTGAAGCACTTCCTTCCAATTTCCTGCGTCGTACGCCATTTCCGCAAGCGACAGATACGGCGGCAGAAACCTCGTGTCGATGGTGGTAGCTCGCATATACGCCGCACGAGCCGAGTCCTTCTGGCTCAGCCTCTCGAACACTGTGCCCAACTGAAACCAGGCGCTTGCGTATCTTGGGTAAATCTCCAATGCCTGTTCAAAGTATTGGCGCGCTTCGGCAAGCTTGCCTTTCCTCTCGGCCTCGAGGCCTTTTTCATAAGCCTTTCTCGCATTGGACGGTGCTTTGAAGGGGGTGGCGCTCAGGGTCATACCTTTAATCTTTGTAGCCCTCTCGACCACGATTGCGCCCACATCGATGGAGCTGCCCGAGGGCGTCAAGTCCACGAGGTTGATGCTATTGGAACGAAAACCACCAGCCGAGGCCCGTAGCTCACAGTTCCTCAGATCGTGTCGCGGAATTCCTTCCGTCGAAGCTTTCTTCGCGAGGCCCTCTTGCGAACCTGGGCTACCACTGGCGTCAACGAAAGAATCGAACTGCGATCCCATTTGCATCGTGAATTCCCCGCGAGGAGTCGCATACACCTGTTGAAGCACCGTGTTGTTGCAAATTCGCTCAACCAAGGTATCGTTTGGAAGCGCTGTGCCGTCGTTAGTGGCAATGCTGCCGCGGAGAAACAGCACGAGATCGTCCTGTGCGCTAGGATCGGTTGGCTGGGAACTCCCAGGTGGGGGACTCGCGGGTTGCGCTGGTTTTGAGGGAGGCGGAGGTGCCGGGGCTGGGGGCTTCTGTGCCAATGCGGCCGGTACGAGAAGGCCGCTCACCAAGGCCATGGCGATGAGATTGCGCCTAGAGTGGTTCACAAACCTGGTCTCCAACCTGAAAGCAAATCTACAACAATTCCGGATAGGTAAAAAGAGAAACTTGGCATCCATTCGAGTACCGCGGAGACACACGAAAGTCGGACCGTTTTCAGTTTGTTATTACGCCCCACAGTTACATCATCACTCGGCGCATCGCACGGCACCTTAAGGCGATTACAACACTCCAGATAGGCCCTCTCACGGTTTTTTGCGCGTTCACTGGCCCTTACTGTCGTTGACTTGCTATCGAGTTAAACCTAAGATGAGCGACAGATGGCGTATTCTGATTCGTTGATCGGAAAAACGGTCTCCCACTACCGAATTACTGAAAAGCTTGGCGGCGGTGGGATGGGTGTCGTTTATAAGGCGGAAGACACGCGACTTCGCCGCCATGTGGCCCTGAAATTCCTTCCTGAAGACGTCTCCAATGATGGTCAAGCGTTGGCCCGCTTCCAGCGCGAGGCCCAGGCCGCATCTTCCCTAAACCATCCCAATATCTGCACCGTGTACGACATCGGCGAGCGGGACGGCAAAACATTCATTGTCATGGAATGGCTGGATGGCCAAACACTGAAACACTTGATTATGGGCCAGCCGATGAAGGTGGATCGCATACTGGAGATAGCGATTGAAGTCGCAGACGCGTTGGACGCGGCACACAGTGAAGGGATCGTGCATCGTGACATCAAACCAGCAAACATCTTCGTCACCAGGCGAGGTCACACCAAGGTTCTCGACTTCGGCCTTGCCAAGATGGTCCGTACCAAGATGGTTGGCAGTGGCATTGGAGGAGCTGTAACCGCGGCTACGGGAGAATCGGACTCGGAAAACCTGACCAGCCCGGGCGGCACTCTTGGAACGGTTTCCTATATGTCGCCCGAGCAAGTGCTCGGCAAGACTCTCGACTCACGCAGCGACCTATTTTCTTTCGGGGTCGTGCTTTACGAAATGGCCACCGGATTCCGCCCCTTTCGCGGAGACAGCTCGGGGGCGATTTTCGACGCCATTTTGCACAGGATTCCAGCGGAAATGGCGCGCCTGAACAGTGAGGTGCCGGCGCAGCTGGAACAGGTCATTGGCCGGGCCCTCGAGAAGGACCGCAACCTGCGCTATCAGCATGCCTCCGACTTACGCGCGGAGCTGCAGCGCCTCAAGCGCCAGATCGATTCCAGCAGTTCGATCTCTGCGACCGAACGCGAACCTAGGAGCCGCGGCACCGGGCGACGATGGGTATACTTGGCTGCGGCTGGCGCAGTCGCCGCGTTGTTGTTGCTATTCGGGTTGAATCCCGGGGGAGTGCGCGAACTCATGTTCCACTCTTCCACTTCCCCGCGAATCGAGTCGATCGCCGTGCTGCCCTTTGTCAACGCGACCAATGATCCCAAGACCGAGTACCTCAGCGACGGCATCACCGAGAGCTTGATTGACAGCCTTTCGCAACTCCCAAACTTTGCAGTGATGTCCCGCAACACGGTGTTTCGTTACAAAGGGCAAGCGACGGACCCGCAAAAAGTAGGCCACGATCTGCAGGTGCAAGCCATTCTGACGGGGAGGCTCATACAAACCGGCGATGAGCTGATGATCAGCGTGAATCTTGAGGACGTGCGGAACGGCAGACAAATCTGGGGAGAACAGTACAACCGCAAGCTTTCCAGTCTGACATCGGTCGAACGTGAGATTGCCACGGACATCTACGGACGGCTTCGGCCGGCGCTGGTGGGCGGGGAAAACAAGCTACTCTCCAAACGTTTTACCGAAAGCGCGCAAGCTTATCAACTCTACTTACAAGGACTTTTCTATTGGAACAAGGGGACCGCGGCGGATTTCAAGACCGCAGCGGACTTTTTCACTCAGGCGGTTCAGCAAGATGGGCGGTACGCGCTGGCATATGCGGGGCTTGCCGACACCTACAGTCTGATGGGCGACTATGGTTACTTGGCCTCTTCCGAAGCCTGGCCAAAAGCGAAGACGGCGGCGATGCAAGCCTTGGATATCGATAATACTCTTGCCGAGGCGCACACGTCGCTCGGGCTGGTTAAGGAACATTTTGAGTGGGACTGGCCGGACGCGGAGCGGGAGTTTCGGCGAGCCATCGAATTGAATCCCAACTCGGCGAACGCGCATCACTGGTTTGGCGAATACCTTACCAACATGGGCCAGTTTGAAGAAGGGTTGCGCGCGACGCGAAAAGCCGAGGAAATTGATCCACTTTCCCGGCTCATCAACACCACGATTGGCTGGCAGCTTTATCTTGCGGGCCGGAACGAGGAGGCCATCGAGCAACTGCGAAAAGTGCTCGATATCGACCCGAAATTTGCCCCGGCCAGGAGGCTTCTAGAGGGCGTGTACGCGGCAATGGGGAAGTACAAGGAAGCGGTGGCGGAAAGAGAAAAAATGCTATCGCTGTTCGGAGGTTCCGAACTGGCGGCGTCGGTGGAGGAAGACTTCAGCAGGTCGGGCTATCGGGGCGTCTTGCAAAGCTGGGTGGAAGGTCTGACGGAAGAATCCAAGCATGGGCATGTTCCTTCCTACAGCATCGGCGAGGCCTACATGCGGATGGGCGAAAAAGGGAAGGCCATCGAGTGGCTGCAGCAAGCCTACGACGAACACGACACCGAGCTGGTTTCGCTCGGCGTGGAACCCGTGTTTAATCCCGTGCGCGGGGACGCACGCTTCCAGGAGCTTCTGAAGCACATGAAACTGCGGCACTAGCAAGAAACTGCCCGACTTCGCCCCGGGCTATCGCAGAGGATAGCCCTTATCTCCCGGGAGCATGCCATCCACGCGCACCAGCTTGACGCCCGGCCGCACGTTTCGCGAATCGACAAACGCAATCGCTCCTGGTATGGCGGAAACCAACTCGTATTGGAGATCGTTGGAATAGACGATTTTGGGAGGCGCGGTGACTTCCGCGCGGAAAATCATCGCCACCCAGTATTGTTTGAACTGCGCCTCCGTCATCTGATAAATCACGCGCAGAACCACATCGCGCTCGCGCGCGACCGGCGCGCGAATCAGCAGGACCACCGGCAGTTTTGCGTTCCAATATTGGCGTTCCCCCAAAAATACCTTACGCACTTCCGCAAGGCTCAAGTTCGTAACCGGTGTGTCGGCGTTTACGACCACGGCGACGTCGCTTTCACGCGGCGTTTGTGCGGAGCTGAAGTCATGAATCGGTATCAGCAAGACGAGGGCGGTGAGAAGAGGTCCAGTGTATTTGAGCATATTGGTCATGGGAGCCATTCGCTCAAAAAGTGAAAGCGGTCTGAAAAAACACACCGTTCCAAGCCGGCATTGCGGGGTTGCCTCCTTGCGCGGGGTGGCTGGCCGAGTAGCGGTATTCGGATTTGAAGGCGGCGAAGCTCGAGATGTCATAGCGCAATCCAACGATCGATTCCACCTGCGGTTGATAGGTAAACACTTGTTCGCTAAGCGGCATGTGCGTGTACTCGAAACGGTAATACGGTTTCAAGGTCCTTTCAAACCACGGCAAGCGATAGCCGAACTGGGCATACATGGCGTCGCTGTTGGCCACGGCATTCGTGGCGATGTTGCGGTGGTTGACGTTGTTGAACTCCGCGAGAAATTCGGGAGCACCCTTGGTCCAGACCACGTATGCGTTGGAGATCCATTCGCGGAAATCCGAAGTGGGGAGAGTGATCTTGTCGCGATAGACCGAAGCTCCCAGTTCCAGGCCGTAGCTCTTCCCGGGCCTGGCAAACACCTTCGCGACCCAAGCGCGATTGTTGTTGATGTCTCCCGCATCGCCGGGGCGAGCGATATTCGCGCCTCGGCCATTCCCGATGCCAACGTTGTAACCTAAGCCGAGCCCGCCCGAGGGAATGTTGCCCTCCGCCAGCGCTCCAACGAAGTGCAACGGAGTAAAGGTTCCCCCCACCATGACCATGAAAGGCCGGCTAATGGTCGTTTCCAGCCACGCGCCATGATGGTACGCGGTGTTCCAATAGCCTATAGGCGTGTGGAACCTGCCGAATGATATTTTGAAGAAGTCGTTGTAATCATAGCGGATGAAGGATCTCTCCATTTCTATGGTGTAGTCCTGTGGGTGAGCGTTTACGGTGATTTCCCCGAAATAGCTGATTTTTTGCGAGAGCGCTGAGGCCAGGTGCAAGTCAAACTGGCCAAGGTCGAAACCACTGGTGGTGCCCTTCTGGTCCGTGGCAGAAAAATCGGCGTCGGCAAAGCCGCGTATCTGCAGGGAGGGATAGTGTGTTTCGATTTGCTGCATCGCTTCCTGCGGGATTTGCCCTCCGTGCTCTGGCATTGGCGCGGCTTGTCTCGCAGGTGCTTCCGGCGAAGGGGCCGGCTTCGCCGCCGCGACGGAAGGCGGCCCGGCCGACGCGCCCGATGCCACCTGGGAGGCCTTCAGCTCCGCCACTTGCTTTTCAAGCAGCTCGACTCTGGCCAACAGGGCTTTGATTTGCTCCTTTTCGTCCACGGGAGCGTCCTGTCCGCGCGCAAAACCCGCAGCGAAAAAAAATACAGCAATGAAGAACAATGGCCGGCGCATTGTACTCTCTCCTCGCTATTGAACGGTACTTCAGTCGTGAGACTTTGCAGTCAGAAATCGACGCTCCACTTCCACCCGCTGCTGAAACCAGCCGCGTCAACCGTTGGTTAGAGGATTCGGATGCAGCCGATCGTCCGTGTGGAAATGTGCGGTATTTTATTCAGAGCGGGCGAAATGTCAAACGATGTTCATTCGGCAACAGGAAAGACCTCGCAGTATGGTTCTACGGTCAAGAAGCGGGAACAGAAGCTTTGCGATGCACGGTAAAAGGGTGGACGGGCCACCAAAAAAGGAATCTCACGAAAATATGGCAAGCCTGCGGGAGATTAATTATGGCTCCCATGCCGATGAAGAACGAACGCGCTCGGGTTGCGGCTCTTCAGAAGTACGCTCGCACCGACACCGAGCCTGAACCGGAATTCGATGACCTCGTTTTGCTGGCGTCGTTCATTTGCAAAACGCCGATTGCACTGATCTCGCTTGTTGATGAGAGACGGGGAGGGCCGCCTCCGAGAATCGCAATTCCTCCGCGACCGTTGCGGGGTTGCCGGCTTCCATGCCGTTAGGTCCTCGCAGCTAGGGCGTGCGCGTGCCGCTGACAGCGTTGGTCAGTCGTGTCTCGAATCGTGATGCAAACACAAACGGCAGGTTCCTCGTTGCGCGCCGGTGTTTTTTCCCGAACAGCAAGGCTGGCGGGGTTGCGGAGTAGTCGTGTAAGGAAAATGTAAAGGCTATACGGGCATTTATAGGCCCTCATTATCGCCGGCGTTATTTGCTCTTGGGCAAAGATAAGTCGCAGTTGCTAGGCATATCACAAGTACATGACTCGGTAAATGCCGCTTAAGTTCTAGGTCAGGAGCTGAAGGTCGATTGCGGCCTTCCTTCGTTAGGTGGCATCGTGATTTCACATAAGTCCCCGGAAAGTGGAATTGCAGAACGAACTGCCCAAGTTCATGCGCCACTGTTGGTTTGTCTGCTCGCCATTCTCGTCCCACTCATTGCTGGCGGAACGACAGATTTGAATAATTCGAACGCGTTCGTCACCGGGCATGCGCTTCCTGCTGCGATTGCCCCATTCACGATTGGCGATTTTGACGGAGATCGTGTCCCAGACGTCGCGAGCGTTGAACTGGTATCCAGTAATTCCTCCGGTGCCAACTACATCATTCAGCTGCAGTTCGGTTCCGGCGAGAAGCGATCCATATGTTTGACCACACCCTGGGGCGATTTGCGAATTGTTGCCCGGGATGTGAACGGCGACCGCCTTCCGGACCTGATCATAAGTTCCGCATGGACCGCAGAACCCTATGCAGTCCTAATCAATGGCGGAAATCGTACTTTTTCAAAGGTTGATCCATCTTCAGCCCAAGCACTACCCCGGAACTCCAAGCAGAGACTGAGTCGGCCCCGACCGCAGCCGCCGGAGACAGCTCGGACTTCCCGGCTTTCCGCTAAACGGGGTATCGCGAAAACCAAATGTATTGGGCACTCCCGCACGACGAAGGGCTTAGTTCATCGGCCTGATTCTGTAGCAATCCGCTGTCCTTTGCTTGTGTCTCTGCCCGGGCATGCCCCACCGGCACCCGCCCTTTTCTGAGACTCAACCGCGTCTCTTAGAACTAGGCGCACTCGAACTTCATTCGGCGTGACCGTCCTCTCAGGCTGACGCGCCTTTTTTCTGACTAACTTTAGATTCCTTGAGCTTCGAGGGCGCGGCGACTCCATTCGAGTTGCTCGAGACAGATTCAAATTGAGGTCTACCATGCTTCAGCAGAGTCAAAAGCCTCCGACAGCGAAAATCTTAGAGCTATTTTCGGACGTTCCTGAATCGGTCTCTACAAACCTCCTTTCCCGGGGCCGCTTTAGAAACCTCCCGACTGGCGACGTGCTGTTTTGTTTTGGGGATCCGGCAAGGGAAGTGTTCTTGTTGACTGAAGGCCGCGTAAAAATGACCCAGGTCACTAAAAACGGTGAGGAAGTCATACTGCGGCTTGATTCGCCCGGCGATCTCATCGGCTCACTTGGGATGCATCTAGCGGGTACGCACAATGCAACCGCGCAGGCGATCGAAGAAAGCAAGGCGCTTGTCTGGGACGCCCATACCTTTAAAGATGCTTTGAGCCGCAGTCCCATCCTAGAGCGAAACACGCAACGTTTCCTTGAGCGGCGCATTTACGAATTGGAACAAAGATTTTGTGAGGTCGCGACTGCTAGGGCCTCATCGCGTCTCGCACGCGAGCTCGTTCGGTTGCTGAAACAGATCGGCCAAAAAAGAAACGGCCAACGCGAAATCAAGATTCCCCACGAGTGGGTGGCGGAGATGGTGGCGATGAGTCAATTCACGGTGAGCCGGTTTCTCGCGGAATGGGAAAGGCAGGGCGTGGTAAGCGTGAGGCACGGTACCATCGCCATTCAAAACTATAAGAGTCTGAAACGTTTGTGCCGGGAGCCGAGAATCCTACCGGCTTAATCTGATGACGATCAAAAGAAACGTCCGTTTTTGAGTCTGCTGCGGCTGGCTCCGGATTTCCCAAAAATCTTGAATTGGTTCCGCAGCCGGCTCTCCGTTTAGCGACGACGGATTGCCACGTGACGACAGCGCGTCGAATGCGACCGGTTCCGTGCCCGGAAAGGGCCAGTAAGCCCCGCAAAAGAATGGGGCAGCTAGCTCGCTACACCTCCGCTGACTTTAACGCTGAGTTTCAAAATGACGATCTATGTCTGGAATACATCAAGGAGCAGCGCTGGCCAGCAGCCGTAACACACTGCGTGAAGTGCGGCAAACGGCGGAAGCATCATCGGGTTACCGCCCGGACCGCCTATGCCTGCGGTAGCTGCGGGAATCAAATTTATCCGCTTGCCGGGACCATTTTCGCGAAGAGCAGGATGCCGCTCAAGAAATGGTTTTACGCGATCTACCTGATGGGTTCGACCGATTGCACCATGACTGCAAAGCAGCTGCAACGGGAAATCGGTGTCACGTACAAAACAGCATGGCGCTTATCGCGGAGCATCCGGCAATTGATGGCTTTGGAAAGCCCTCGCGACGAGAATTCCGCGTCGCAACTCGGCGAAATCTCAAAAAGTGACGATCACGCGGTTGAGCCGGGTCATTGCGGCATGCCGGCTGTCCAGGCGAGCCCCGGCGAGAACAAAACAGCGCCAATCGATGCTTTCGCGTCGGCCCGTCTCGGCGGAAAATAACCTAACAGCTCGCTCTATTTTTGAGAGAGCATCGTCGCAAAACGCTGGTCGAACTCAAAATCTCAAGGCTTTTTGGAAGAGGTTTTCGCTTTCGTCCTGGCGGCCTTCTTCAAAATCGCGGCGAACGCACCTCGCGTTATTGGCCGCATCTTTTTCCGAGTCTCTTTGCGTGGCTCGAGGTTTTTTTGCCTACGCTTCATAGGCCTACTTTATCACGCGCGGCGCGCACTCAGAATTGGAAAAGGCGAGTCGTTGCTTTATGCCATCGCGCCTTCGCGGCAAATCGCCAGCTACAAGCCAGTTGAAGATGGTGCTTCGCGGTCACTTCAGGAGCCCAAAGTGTATTACTCCTTATAGCTAATACTGAAGGATAAATGAACCCCTTGTTTTTACGGGATATTTTCATGCTTTTTCAACAGCCTCGTTCTGTTTGCGCATGGGCATGGAAAGGAACGTTTCACAACAACCAAAATGCAGGACGCTCGTGGTGGATCGCGGCAAGCACTTTCGATGTGCGGCGGCAGTTGTGAAACAGCGAATGGCTCGGGCCCGCCAGTAAGGAAGGGAACATTTGAAAAGGCTGAACCAAGCTTGGTTGCTACTTCTCTTAGTTTGTTTCGCGCCGATGATTGTGAACGCGCAGGTGGAACAAGGTGGACGGTCGTTTAGGGTTCAATGCCCAAGCGTGACCGCCAGACATCCCGGCGGCACGAATACAGACGGCAGCGGCACGGTCGTAACTCTTTCCCCTGATCAAGCCGGAGCCTCCTACACCAGGCCGAGCAGGACGGCGATGTCACCGGTACAAGATGGCACCGGGAACACGGTTCAGTTTCAGTCGACGCTCACGCTGATAGACAACGGCGGCGCTATCAAATGCCAGGAGATCTCGGGTGGTGAAGGGTACATGACCGAGGCGGACGTCAACCAGACCCTTATGTTCGCGTTCGGTCCTTTGTCCGGTTTGAACGCGATCGAGAATGGGCACCCTGGTACGCAATTCCCAATCCATTTCAGCAATCCCGATTGCGAACCAGCGAACCCGAACGGCGCGAACTACAACAACGGACAGCCGAATCCGTATTGCAGCGACACCACACCGACGGACCCGAGTGGCGCGGCGGGTGGTG
>DATAIH010000286.1:0-8051 GCA_036262755.1 Candidatus Acidiferrum sp. | reverse complement strand
GGCAGAGCCAGAAGGCGATAGGAACCATCCGCCCCCGAAGTGGCTTCCTGCTTGAGGTTCGTCTGAACGTTTGTGACGACGATGCGCGCTCCGGAAATCACCGCTTGGGAGCGGTCGTGCACGACGCCGAGAATCGATCCGGTTACGTCGGCGCGCAACACGACAGCGCTGGTTAGTATTATTAAAACGATTGAAAGCGGAAGGAAAATACGAGAATGGCGCTTGCTCATCGGACACCCCCACTTTGCGCGGAGCTTATGACGAAGTCTAGTGGAAGTCAAGAGGGCCAAGCAGAGGTGTCAAGGAGAGGACCAAACTAACTTCACTCTCTTGCACTGCGCAGAGCTTCGGCGGAGCGAGCGCCCGAGCTCACAACTATCAGCAGCGTCCGGACCCTCGCGCCAGTGCTCATGCAGATATTGCATGTTGCCATCAACGAATTTTCGAGGAAGGGGTTAGGGTAGCTCCCGGGTCGACCAAAAGCCAAGCAACCGCGCCGAGCCCGGCGATTGCAGCCGCGACGTAAAATCCCGTGTTCCACCCGAATCTGTCGGCCAGGAACGGGGTCAAGGACACGGTAATCATGCCGCCGATTTGATTGGCCATATTCATGAAACCGGAGAGCGAGCCGGAGGATTTTCCACCGAGGTCCGCGGAAACCGCCCAGAACGAGCTTTGCGAAAGATAGAGAGAGCCGGCGCCGCCGGCCAGCACAAAGCTCGCGACTCGTGTATCGCTCGCAGCCGATCCCAAAACAAGGAAGGCGGCGGTAAGGGTGAAGCCAACGACTGCGATGCTCGAGCGGCCGAGCCGCGAGCCCAAATGTTTGGTCAGGGTGTCGCTGATGGCTCCGCCAAGAGGGCTGCAGACGGCCATAGCCAGAAAAGGCAGCGTTGCGTAGGCGGCGCTGGTCTTCAGGTCCAAGCCCCGTACTTTGGCGAGATAGAGATAGAACCAGCTGAAAAAAACCCAGGCCACGTAGCCGAAGCAAAAATACGCCAGCGAAAGAATCCAGACATTGAGTCTCGACAGGATGGTGGACCAGGAAAGAAGACCGTCGCTTTTCGAAGCGGCTAGGCTCGGAATGCCACGCTGAATGTGCGTGAGTTCATTTGCCGAAACGGCGGGATGCGCATCAGGCGTATCGCGCGCGGCCAGAAACCATACCGCGGCGGCAACCAGCCCGATCAACGCGCTAATCAAGAAGGACGAACGCCACCCGTAGCGCAGCATAACGAAGGAGATGAGCGGAGGAGTTATCCCCGCGCCAATGCCAACACCGGCGAAAATGATGCCGTTGGCCACGCCGCGCTCGTTACTCGGTACCCAACGCGCGACAAACTGGTTTGAAGCCGGATATACGATGGCCTCGCCTGCGCCGAGAAGAAAGCGAATCACCACGAGGGCCAACACGATCCTGCCAACGTTGTGAGAGATGGCTGCCGTCAAGGCGGTAAAGACCCCCCACCACAAGACTCCGAGAGTGAGCATGCGCCTTGGACCAAAACGATCGGCGAGCCATCCTGCGGGAGTTTGGAAGAGCGCATACCCGAAGAGAAACGCGCTGAAGACAAGGCCGAGGCGCACGTTGCTGATGGCGAATTCTTCGGAGATCTTTGCGCCCGCGATGGAAAGATTAACCCTGTCGAGGAACGCGACGGCACTCAGGGCAAAAAGCAAGAAGACGAGAAACCAGCGAACGTGGCTTGTCGGCGGTGAAGTCATTTACAGTTACTCGGGTTACCTTCCCGCAGGGCCGAAATCGCCAGCCCTCAAATGGCGCATCTGGTCTTCACGCGCTATGGGATTTGAAGAGCTGGACAAGTTGTGCGGCGATGATTTTCTCTTCGTCGGGTTTCAGCATGAACGAGTTCATGCCCAAGCCAGTTTCGGATGAGCCAAGCACAATGGATGGTTTTCCTTTTCGGAGCGCGCTGGCTGCGTCGCGGGGCGACAGAGAGATTTTCCGCGGATCCCAGAAAATCTGCATGTGCGGGACGTGATTGGCCACGTCGGGAACGTTGAAGGAGGTTGCCACTCCCGGAACTCGCGTAAGTTCCGCGGAAATAGTGTCCAGGCGGCGCCACCACTCCTTTTCCAGCGCGGCGTGATCCTCGTTCAAGTAACATTCGAGGGCCTTGACCATGCCGACGATTTCCTCCTTGCCCACTTTCATGCCGCGGCCAAGCGTGTCTTCATGAGGGCTGTTGTTGAGTAATGCGTTGGCGATAAATTCCTTCTTGCCAATGAGCAGCCCGGCGCATTGCGGTCCGCGGATGGCTTTGCCGCCGCTAAAAGCGATCAAGTCGTAACCCATGTTGGCGTAGTCCCACAAATGGGAGACGGGCGGCGTGTCCGCGGCGGCGTCGTTGAAGGCGGGGATCTGGTTTTCATGCGCGAGCTTCACCCACTCGTCCACTTTGATCTGGCCGGCCGCGTTGGCAAAGTTCGAAAAGTGCATCATGGCCGTTTTTGAATTGATGGCCCGCTTCACGTCCTCGCGCGATTCCACCTCGATTAGTTTGACGCCGGTAGCGCGGAGTTGATGATCGAACCCGTTTCGATGCGATTTCTGGATAATGACCTCGGATTTCATGCCGGTGAGGTCAGGCAGCTGTTCGATGAATGTGGGATTATCGCCGGTGAGAATTCCTGCGAGGCCGGACTGCATGCCGGCGGCTGCGCCGCAGGTGACGATCGCATCGTAGTCACGCGGAAGCTTCAGGAGTTCCGCGATGCGCTTCCCGGCAGCCTTTTCCAATTCCACGATGGAAACAAAATGTTGCGCCGCGAGGGCCATTACGGCTTCCACTTCGGGACGAGGGAGTGAACCGCCCAAATAAGTCATCGTTCCCTCGCCATTGATCACTGCGGTGACTCCCAACTCTTCGTAAACGCTTCCCGTGGCGCCAAAGCCCGTGAGTTTTTCCGGCGCTGCCGCCGGAATGGCCGCCGGCAATCCGAAGACTCTGCGCGCGCTGAGCATCATGCCAGCAAGCACACCGGCGCTTCCCAGGAAGTTTCGCCGGTTCCAGAAATTCCTGACGGTCATGGGAACGCCTCTCATCCCTTCCGCGTGACGGCGGCGATGCAATTGATTTCCACCAGCGAATTTCCGGGAAGTGCGGCAACGGCTACCGTGGTTCGCGCGGGGCCGCCGTTCGGGAAATAGGTCTTGAAAACTTTGTTCATGCCATCGTAGTCGTCGATCTTGGTCAGATAGACGGTGAGCTGAAGAATGCTGTCCATGGTGCCGCCGCCGGTCTCCACCAGAGTTTTGACGTTTTCCATCACCTTTTTTGTGTGGGTCTCGATGTCCATGGGGAACTGCCCTTCGGGATCATGCGAATGAGCCCCTTGGCCGGCGATGTAGATTGTGTCGTTGTGTATGACGAGCGGGGTGATGAACCCGGTTCCGGCAGGCTTGCCTTCGTAATTGAGTTTCTTCAGGCCTGTTGCAGCCTGCGGAGCGGCCGCTCGGCTGACCCTGGCTCCGGAAACGGCAAGCCCCGGAATGAGTGCAGTAAGGTTGGTTGCAAAACCACGCCGCGAAGTCAGTAATGAAAGCATTGTTGCTCCTTCTTGATCGGTTGTTCGTCCCTGTTCGTTCCAGCTGCCCTTACCCTCAACATCATTGTGGTGCGAAGCCATGCCTGCTTCCGTCACGGCAAGGCAAAGCTGAAAATGTCGCTCCCCGCCGCGATGGCCACATACTGTTTCGAGTTGATAGCGTAGCTCATCGGGGACGCGGCGATGCTCTGGCCGGTATTGAAGTGCCAGAGTGGCTTGCCCGTCTCGGCGTCGACGGCTTCAAAGGATTCCGCATCGTCACCGAAAAAGACAAGTCCGGCAGCGGTGGTCATCGTTCCGCCTGCCGAATGGCCTCTACCTGCCTGGACGTAGCGCCACGCAGGCTTGTCGGCGTCGAGCGAATAGGCTAATAGGATTTTCTGGCTGTGGTCACCTTCGCTGTGACGGGCACCCGTGGAATAGTACGTTTGGCCGGGCTTGAATGCTTGGGGTTTCAAAACCAAAACGCTGCAAGCCTCAAGGGCCATGAAATAAACCATCGAAGTCTCGGGATTGTAAGAAGGCGCGTGCCAATTGGTGGCCCCGACCATGCCCGGGCAAACGCGTGTGCCTTCCGGGCTAGGCTTGAGTTCAGTGCGTATGGGGCGGCCTTTGCCGTCAATTCCGGTAGCCCAATTCAGTTTCTCGGCGAAGCGCGTTGCGGAAAGAAATTGGCCGTTGGTGCGATCGAGCACGTACAGAAAACCGTTGCGGTTCGCTTCGACGATGAGCTTCCGCGGCTGTCCGCGGAACGTTGCGTCGACAAGGACTGGAGTTTCGGTTGCATCATAGTCAAACAGATCGTGCGGCGTGAACTGGAAGTACCATTTGAGTTTGCCCGTGTCGGGATCGAGCGCGAGTAGACAATCGGTGTAGAGGTCATCGCCAGGCCGCGGGCCGCCGTCAAAATCCGGGGCAGGATTGCTCGTGCCCCAGAAAATGGTGTTGAGTTCGGGATCAAAGGTGCCAGGCATCCACGTGGTGCCGCCGCCCAGTTTGTAGCTCTCGCCCGGCCAGCTCGAGGAACCGAATTCGCCCGGAGCCGGAATGGTCCAAAAACGCCACGCCTCCCTGCCGGTCTCAGCGTCATAAGCGGCGACAAAGCCGCGCACGCCGTCGTCGCCTCCGGAAGTTCCTACGATGACTTTATCTTGCACCACCAGTGGCGCGCTGGTTGCACCGTAATTCGGGTTACCATCGGTGTAAGCGACATCCCAGAGAAGATGTCCGGAGCGGGCGTCCAGACAAAGCAGATGCGCGTTGTCGGTTTCCATATAGATGCGTGAGCGCCAGATGCCCACGCCGCGATTGTGATGTTGCGAGGCGTCGTCGATGAGTCCCTCGGTGACGGGACGCGCGTAATGCCAAAGTGGCCGTCCCGTTTGGGCATCGAGCGCGAATGCGTCGTTGGCTGCGGTGACGAACATGATTCCATCCGCCACCACAGGAGTAACTTCGAGATTGCCGGAGTTCGATGCGTGAAAGACCCACTGGGCGCGAAGCCCGGCGACGTTATTGGCACGGATTTCGCGGAGGGCGCTATAGCGGCGGCCAGTGTAGTCCCCGTTGTAAGACAGCCAGTTGGCCGCACTGGGCTTCGAAAGTAATTGGGCTGGACGCACGTCAATGCTAGTGGCCAGGGAAGGCATCCGGGCGTCCTGGGAGGACGACGGCATCGGCCTCAAAGCGAGCAGAGCAAGTAAAACGAGAATCGTCGCCAGCGAGCCATGGCTCGAGTTTTCCATCCCGGGCGACAATCGGAAGCAGGTCACAATGAAGACGGCTCCAAAGAATGAAACTCATATACTACAAGTGAGCGGCGGGAGGCCAGAATTTTTCACAAACGTCCGAATTTGGCCACTGCTTCTTCAATCGATTTAAGCTTCTCGATGTAGGCATACATCGAGTGCTCCTTGAAGTCCATTTCCTGCGCCAGTTTTAGAGTCTGCGCAGCGACGCCCTTGGGTACAACCACTACGCCATCGGGATCGGCGGTGACGATGTCTCCCGGGCTTACCGGTACGCCGTCGCAAGTCACGGGGATATTCGAGCCGGCGAATCGGTAGTGGCCGACGGAGGTGGAAGGAACGACGCCAAGCGCGTAAACCGGGAAGCCAATCTTTTGCAGATAAGCAGTGTCTCGCACTCCGCCGTCGATCACTGCCCCCGAGAAATTTCTCGCGGCCATCGCAGTTCCCATCAATCCGCCCATTCCTGCGATGTCATTTCCGTCTTCCACGACCATGACATAGACCGAATTGGGACCGCCGGTATCAATGGCCCGGAGCATCCCTTGCAGAGCGTCAGCATCGTGATTTGCCTCTTTTTTCAGTGAAACCGTTACTGCATAACCGGCGAAACGCGTCGGAAACAGCGGACGCATGCGATGCGTCATGTACATCTTTTTGCCCGCAATCTGTTCAAGAGCGTCGGAAACGGACGCGACCTCCACGTGGCGAAAGCCGTCGAGGAGGGCCGCCTCGTCTTTTGATTGGGCAGTGGATGGTTCTTGTTTTGCTGGAATCTTCGCAGCCCCTGCCAGAACCAACAGGCCCAGAGTGACCGCCAGGCCGAAGCACAAAGCCAGGTTGCGACGAGAAAACAGAAGACTCAACATAGACCCTCCTTGCACCCGAGACGCGCGCACTTTAGCATCTTTGGAAGCGGGGGGTGAAGTCTTTTGCTGCTTTATGTGAGAATCGTGCTCGCAAATCGCGTTGATTAACATCGGCCATGCCTAAGGAACGAACAAAGCGGTCTGTCTCAGCGGAAGCCTTGATTCTTTTAACGGCAGTATTTTGCGTTCTTGCGATGGCTGCCATCGCACTTGGCGCGCAAAACAGGCCACCTACGACTGCGTCCAAAACGAACGCTGCGGTTCTCAGGGAAGCCAAGACGGCCTTTAACACCGCATGCGCGTCGTGCCATGGGCTGGACGCACGGGGCGGCGAACGCGGCCCAGACCTCGTGTCCCGCCCCGAAGTCGTACGCAAGACAGATGCGGAACTCCTCAAGATCCTGATCGACGGAAAAACTGCCGCAGGCATGCCATCGTTTGCGTCTTTCGCACCCGCCAGACTCTCGGGACTCGTCGGCTATCTGAGGTCGCTGCAGGGCCGCGGCAAGATGCTCCCTCTCCCGGGTGATCCCGTGCGGGGAAAGGCTCTGTTCTTTGGTAAAGCGAAGTGCGCGGAGTGTCACATGATCGGCGGCCGGGGCGGTTTTTTTGGTCAGGACCTCACTACCTACGCAACGAGGATGAGTGCCGACGATATTCGTTCCGTGGTCGTCACTCCCAACAAGGATCTCGATCCCCGACATGGGTTGGTTACCGTCATTCTTGCCGACTCCACTGCGCTTTCCGGCATGGCACGCAACGAAGACAATTTTTCGCTGCAATTGCAGACTCCCGACGGTGTGTTCCATCTGCTAAATAAGTCAGATATCAAGGACCTGACCTATACCGGACGGTCCGCAATGCCTTCAGACTATGGCGCCATCCTGTCGCCTGCGGAACTCAATGATTTGGTGAGTTATTTGCTCGACACATCGCGCCCAGTGAGCGGCCAAAAGGCGCAGAACAACGGCGAAGAGCGGGACGAAGAGTAGCCATCGAGACGGGGGGAATCAGCGCTTATGAAACGCGAATTTTCGGCGGTTTTGCTGTTTTCCATCCTTTCCCTGGCCGCGCCCGGTGCGGAGCCGCAGAAACCCAAGCGCGAATTTCAGCTGCAGGCGAATTCGGATGATTTTTGGACGCTCTTTGACCGGGGATCGAAGTTATCCACACTGGCATCCGGTTTTGGTTTTACCGAGGGGCCGGTGTGGGATCCGGGTGGCTTCGTCATTGTCAGCGACGAAGTCACCAATAAAATTCTTCGCGTTTACATGGATGGACGGAAAGAGGAGCTCGTTTCTCTCGCCGATCCGGACGGCAACACCTACGATCGTCAACAACGACTCATCGATTGCGCCAGCGTTCTGCGCGCCGTCATTCGAATTGACCGTCGAGGGGAATATGAAGTTCTCGCAGGTCGTTTTGAAGATAAACGATTCAACAGCCCTAATGACGTCGTGACGGGTCCCGACGGCGCGATCTACTTCACCGATCCGACACTCGACCTTCCCGAGGGACAGAAGCAGGAGCTTCCGTTCCAGGGCGTCTATCGCCTCGATCTTTCCGGAAAGGTGATGCTGCTCACGAAGGAATTGTCACAACCGAATGGCCTGGCATTTTCTCCGGACGGCAGGCGTTTCTACGTGGATGACAGCGAAGGCAGAAACATTCGGGTCTTTGATTTCACGTCGGAACACACCCTGGCAAACGGACGAATTTTTGCGCAGGAGCCCGGCGGGAAAGGCGACGGCGTGCCGGATGGAATGAAGGTCGACCAGGCGGGGAATATCTATGTCACCGGCCCGAAGGGAATCTGGGTTTGGAACCCTGAAGGGCAACACTTGGGCACCATCGTTTTTCCGGA
>DATAIH010000285.1:0-6467 GCA_036262755.1 Candidatus Acidiferrum sp. | reverse complement strand
GCGAGAATCTGCACGTTGTCGAGCGCTTCACGCGCACCGACCGCGACCACCTGCAGTACGAAGCCACCATCGAAGATAAGACGGTCTTCAGCCGCCCGTGGAAGATCAGCATGCCGCTCTACCGTCGTGTGGAGAGTAACGCTCAGCTTTTGGAATTCAAGTGCGTGGAATTTGCCGAAGAGCTGATTTACGGCCAGTACAAGAAGAAGTGATCGACGGATCGCCGGCGGCGTTTGTGTTCCGCGCAAAGCTCACTTCGCGGCCGCTTTTTCTGCGGCGCGGGCCTCGCTCAGGACATTCGTCATCGCATAGTTGCCCTCGTGGCAAGCGTACTCGAAAATCTGGTAACCGGGCTCGCGGGTTATGGGGAACGCGACGGCCCAGGGAGCGGTGAAGATCTTTGGATCGTGCACGGTCACTTCGTACTGGATGTCGCGGTCACTAGTGCGTTTGAATCGTTCGACCAGACGCAGATCATCACTGTACTTCATGCCTTCTCCGTTTTCGCCGATGCCCAGCCGACCGCCAATGAAATTCGTTGTCTCGACCACGAGCATCTCGCCTTCCCAGTGTCCGCGCGAGTCGCCCATATAGGTGCGAATTCCGTCCGGCAGGTGCGGCTGGGGATTGTCGGGCGGGTCTATGGGAACGATGCGAGACTCGTGGATGATTTCATTGCGAATCACAACCAGCCCGGGCGCCTGGAGGATCTCTGTCCCGTTTCCGTAAAGGGCCGGGAGCATGGAGCCCAGGACGCCGCGGGTAATGCAGCGGGCGTGCATGCTCAGGTCTTCCCATGACTCCGGCAGGGTTTTCTTTCTGACGGCGGCAATCGCGCCCAACCGCTGTTTCAGGCCTTCGGGCGTCAACGGAGGAAGGTGACCATCTTCGGGGTCGACGACGAGAGAGGTCTGGCGCGAGGTTTGCCGCGCATACTCTGTCCAGTTCGAGGAATACGGTTCGGCATCCACGCCCTCGTGCTGTTCCCAATAGCCGACGTGGGGGTTGGCGCCAGCCTGAACGCTTGTGGAGATCTTGTTATTTTCCTGTGCCCGCTCGGCGTATTCTTCGTCGGTAAGCAGCTTTCGGTTACCGTACCGCTTTGGCCTCTCGAAAGGCACTCCGATGGAGTCGTCGCTGGCCCAAACGCCCTGGAGATCGGGATCGCCCCATTGGGTTCTTGTCGGGGTCCACTTTCCGGGTGCCGCCTTTGTTTGCGCGACGGCCGTTGCAGCCGGCGTTGCACACAAAGCTGCCATGACCAACGATAGGTAATCGTGCCGCAAAGGACCAACCCTCCTAGGCAATTCTACGTTGTCTGTTAGGCTCCACTTTGTTTCGCTTCATCAGATTATCTGACTGCTTTCGCGCAAATTCAACGGGTGCCGGTGGAGGCTTGAACCAGTATCGTACAGAAGCAGGCAACCAACGCTGCTGCCGAGCGGCGAGGTCCTGGTAGCAAGCTGCACTCCGGTTTAAGGTCATGAGTCAGCTGAGGATGATTTGTTTACCGAGGACCGCATCACTACGCCGAGCGTTTCAAGAGAGAGAAACTGTGCTTGACGGGGGTTGCCATGACTTTGCGCCTGGCCGCGACAGGCGCCGTCGCTCGAACATCAGAAAATTCCTAGCGGTCTTGGCAAAGGCGGCGGGAAATTCGATGGCCAGCGCGATCAGCACGCCAAATACGCCGCCCAATAGGGCAAAACCGAGGTTCTGGAGGGTGAACCACAGCGTAACTCCACCCATGGTCAAAGCGTGAAGAGAACCAGCAGCCGAGTCGTGGTTCGCGGCCATGCCGGATCGAACGAAACTCGGCACCACGACGCCAGCGAGAAACAAGGCGATGCTCACCCCGCCAAGAAGCTCAAGGACGGAGAGAACTCTTTGGATCCTCACTATCTTTGTAGCGCCGGCCCTGTCTGTCGGCTGGATGGTTGAATGGTCGTGAAGTTGTTGCGCCCCTGGGAACATAACTGCTCCTTTCTGATCGCTGACATTTCCGTTCATCGATTTCTCAAGCCCTCAGATGCCACGGGACTTGCCCATGGCTCGAAGGCGTTCGTGCTCGGTTGCCAGAAGCCTTGCGAGAGCGAACGCCTTAAGCCCTCTTGGACATGTCCGCGTGCTGCTATCAAGGGGCCGATAGCAGAAAGCTCGATATTCAGGTAACTCACTGAAGATCGACCGCGGAAACGCCTTAATGACCGTAGGATTTGCCGGTCAACTCTCTTTCCATGTCGATAACCCGCTGCTCAATTATCGGTTTTCGACTTCGTCCATCTTGAGTTGGAATTTGGAATCATGATTTGGGCAGGAATTGTGGACCGGAGAATCGCTAGGGGATGCCGATGGCTCTGACGGCTATCGGGGTCAGATTGAACTACACTCGTTCGCATGCGGATGGAGTTGGGCCATCTTTTGGGTGCCTGCGGGCGCTTGCGCCGCCGAACATTATCTTGCGGATTCCTACCAGGCTAAAGGCTGCCCAGCTCTTCAGCATGCCTCTTTTTGAAAAGGTCGGCTAGCTCTTCGAATGAATGGACTCCATCGACCATTTCTTCGATTTCATCAAACGAGGCGAGCATGCACTCGTCGATCTCAACCCACACTTTGTCCTGATGCCGACATACACGCGCATGATGCCCCTGCTTGTTCATGCTGTTTATGGCCGAGACAACCTTTACGCTCACGCATTGCTCCCTTACAGCCAAAATTCCGTTGCCGGCGTACCCGTGGCGCGGAAATACGTTGTGCAACCGAAACCGAGGTCTTCCGGTTAATTAATAGTGTCTACGCCCTCCGTGGCCAGAACGCCCGCCAGAAAATCCTCGTCCGCTGCCGGAACGATGCCCGCCGCCACGGGATTCTTGCGGACGCGCTTCGTTGACCTGGAGCGCACGGCCTTCGACACTGAGGCCGTTGAATTCTCCAATGGCCTTTGCCCCGTCATCCTCCGGCCCGAGTTCCACGAATCCGTAACCGCGCGAGCGGCCCGTCTCCCTGTCCGTGATAACGTGGGCAGAGACTGGCTTATAGCCCTTCCCGAGAAACAACTGCAGCAGGCTATCATCGGTAATGCTGTACGGCAGACTTCCTACGTAAAGCTTTGTCATATGCTGTCCTCTGTTCTGATTGGATCGACAGCCCGCCACACACGAAGACTGGCAGGGCTAGCGGCAACTCCCAGATCCATGTTATGCTCTTTGTGCGCTTAATGCATCGGTTGTGATGTGCGGTCCCTCTGGTTCGGCGAATTGATCTGAGAATACCCGCCCTTCGTTTCCTCCGTTCGTTTCAGCGTAATTTAAAAAGAAGACTGGCAATTGAGATGGCGCGGCAGCGCGCGTATTTGCGGCGCGCCCGCCAACACTGGCCAGCAAGAAAGCAAAATGCAAAGTTTTTCAGAACTATCCATATCTCCTTCGTTGAAGGAGCGACTCACGGCGGCGCGGTTTTCGACGCCGACGCCGGTGCAGGCGGCAGCCATTCCCAAGGCCCTAGAGGGCAGGGATGTGATCGCCACGGCCCAGACAGGAACCGGCAAGACACTGGCGTTTTTGATTCCTGTGATGGAAAAATTGTCTGCGCAAAGTGCGGCAGGAATCGCCGCGCTTGTACTCGTACCGACGCGCGAACTGGCAATGCAAGTGGTGGCGCAGTACGACGCGCTCGGGAGCGGACAGACCGAGCCCGCAGCACTGGTGGTCGGCGGACTGCCGGAAGGAAGGCAGCTTGATGCGATTCGGAGAGGCGCGCGCCTCGTCGTGGCAACTCCGGGCCGCCTCCAGGATTACATGGATCGCAAGTTGGTGTCGGTGGCTGGTGTGAAGACGCTCGTGCTCGATGAGGCCGATCGCATGCTGGACTTGGGATTTCTACCCGCGATACGACGGATTCTGTCAGCAGTACCCACAGAACGCCAGACTCTCTGTTTTTCCGCTACCATGGACGGGGCCATAGTCCAGTTGGTGAGGAATTACACCAGAAACCCGGTTCGCCTATCCTTTGGCTCGACGCTAAAACCCTCCGAAAACGTGCGGCTGCAGGCCTTTGAAGTGGCGGATGGCGAGAAGCCTGACCTGCTGTCGAGGCTATTAAATAGGGAGAACGGGCGCTGCCTGGTCTTCTCGCGGACCAAACGCGGCACGGAGCGAATTGCTAAGAGCCTAAAACGCCAGGGAATCAATGCGGCGATGATCCACGGGGACCGTTCACAATCCCAGCGAACTGCGGCACTAACCGGATTTCAGCGGGGGCAGTACCGCGTGCTCGTCGCGACGGATGTGGCCGCACGCGGCATTCACGTGCAGGACATCGCCCACGTAATTAATTATGACCTTCCGGACGTCGCCGAAAACTTCATTCATCGTGTCGGCCGCACGGGGCGAGCCGGCGAGCGCGGCGTTGCTTCGACTCTCTTCGTGAGAGAGCAGCGGACAGAGTTGGTCGAATTGGAACGGACACTGGGGATTCGGATGGAGCGAGTTTCCACGAATGGCGGGCTGTTCGGGGAGGTCGCGCGCGCCCAGCGACCTCGCATAGAGCGGCACCCGGCGACACCTGGCCCGAGGATGGTCCGTTTGCCCGGAGAAGTCCTGCAGCATCAAATGGAAGGCTAGTTTCCGCCGGGAGACCGACCGCCCGTTTGGAGATGGTCGTATGCTGAAACGCATAAGTGTGACATCATGGATATGCCGCGTTTGGCTCTCTTCGGATCCTCCCTAGCGATTTAAGGGCCTCCTGAGGTCAGACTTGCGACCGTTACCGTTTTGGAATGGCGGATCTTTGTGAGCGACGCGGTTGTTCTACAGTACGTTGGATTTGAAAGTAAGGGAGCGGTCCGTGAATGTGCCTTCACGCTTCGCGGGACCGACAGCGCATCCTCGGAATGCCTTGTGACCATTGCGAACAACGCGTTCGTGGCCCGTCCCAGCGTCTCTGCCGCCAGGGAAGACAACGAGTCTTGATGTCGGTCACCTTATTAGATTCCACCGAGTTAGGAGAAATCCTTGGCGCGACGGACTGAAGACGAGTTTGGCGGCGTTCGGCAACTCATTCTGAGCGGCAAGGAGCGCGGCTACCTGCTGTACGATGAGATTAACGACAGCCTGCCTGCAGACGTGCATTCATCGCAGGAAATCGATGACGTCCTCTCCACCTTAGAGCGTCAAGGTATTGAGATCTACGAAGACCTTGCCGCCGCAAACGCAGCGCGCGCCGCTGCAAATGCCGCGGAGGGTTTCGAGCCCGACTCGAAAGAGGAACTCGCCGCCGAAGCTGACCTTGACTTAAGCGTTGGTGTGGACCCGCAATCCCAGGATCCGGTTCGCATCTATCTCCGCGAAATGGGCTCAGTGCCGCTTCTGACCCGCGAAGGCGAGGTCGTCATCGCCAAGCGCATCGAGCGCGGGCAGCTGGTGGTCATGAAGGCCATCACGCGCTCGCCGATGGTCATCAAGGAAGTTATCGCCGTTGGTGAAGGCCTGCGCAAAGGTGTGCGATCCATCAAGGAAATTGTCCAGTTCGACGATGAAGAGCTCACCGAAGAAAGACTTGCCAGTAAGACGAAGCAGACTCTGCGGCAAATTGGGAAGATCACGGAGCTCTACAATACGGCGTTGAAGCAAACGGAAAAGCTGGCGAAGACTCCGAAATCCAAACGGCAGTCCTATCTCCGAGTCAAATGGGGCGTTGCCCGGACCCGCATCCAAATTTCTCTGGCGATACGCGACATCTCTTTCCATTGGCTGGAGAAAAAACGCCTGATCGACACAGTGCGTTCGGCGGTCGAGCGGCTGCACGGCATCGAGCGCGAAGCACGCCGCCTCGAGCGGCGCGTGGACGCCTCCCTGGGTGATGTCGCCGCCGAAGCTCGCAAGGATCTGCGCGCGCGCCGCGCCGAGCTGAGCGAGATCGAACAATCGAGCGAAGTTGGGCTGGCTAGCCTCAAACGGACCCTCACGCTCATCCAGCGGGGTGAAGCGCAGGCCCTGCAGGCCAAAAAAGAACTGACGGAAGCCAACCTTCGACTGGTGGTGTCCATTGCCAAGAAATATACCCATCACGGCCTTCAGTTTCTGGACTTGATCCAGGAAGGCAATCTCGGGCTCATGAAAGGCGCCGACAAGTTCGACTGGCGCCGCGGTTACAAGTTCTCGACCTACGCCACCTGGTGGATTCGCCAGGCCATCACCCGCGCCATCGCTGACCAGGCGCGGACTATCCGTGTTCCGGTTCACATGATCGAGGTCATCAATAAGCTTGCGAAGTGCACTCGCCAGCTGGTGCAGGAGCTTGGCCGCGAGCCCACTTCGGAGGAGCTTGCCCAGCGCTTGGACATGACCATCGAAAAAGTACGGCAGACGCGCAAGATTGCTCAGACACCGGTATCCTTTGAGACTCCTATCGGCGAGGAGGAAGACGCTCATCTGGGCGATTTCATCGAAGACAAGTATGTTGTCTCG
>DATAIH010000284.1:0-20538 GCA_036262755.1 Candidatus Acidiferrum sp. | reverse complement strand
GCGACCGCGACATGCCGATTTGTGCTGCTAAGGATGGCACGGTCCACGCTTTCTCCGGATTTTTGTGCAGCAGACCCAGCGCCACCCCGATGCCCGGATCGCGCAACGCGCCGAGCCATCCCGCGGAGCCTCGCGGCTGGTCGTTTAGCCAAGTCCGCACGGCCTCCACAAAGATGATGTCAATCAGCCTGGCGATAATCGTCTCCGAACCCAGGCTCGCGTCCTTGGTTTCCTCTCGCAGAAACCGCAACGTCGCGTTGAGCCATTCATTCTCGTGGCGCTGGCGTTTGGGGACGCGAATCCACAGCGGCAACACCCCTAACGATGCGTTCGCCAGCGGTCCTTGGTATTCGAAGGACCCGCAAATCAACTCCGTTCGCCGACCGCCACCACCGTGTTTGATCACCGCGCGAAGGCCGCCTTGTGAATTGCCGATGAGCGCCGTCAAGGGAACTGGCGGCGCCCCGGGGCGGTCGCTAAGCTGGTAGCCCTGACCGCGAGGGATGACCACCACAAGATCCCCTTCCTTGTTTGCCACAGGATCGCTCGCGCCGTTGATCTGCAGCCAGCACGTTCCGCGCTCCACGACATGAAAATGAGCGAAAAACCCCGCGTCAAAACCGAGCGACCATGGCGCAGAAAGTTCCGTCTGGCAAAAGAATCGTCCGCGTAACTTCAGCGAGTCCAGCACATCGGCCAGAACATCCGCCCCCTCGTACTCCGCGATTTTCGACATAACAGACCTCAGTCCTAACCATAACAATTTCGAAAAGGAGCTTCGGTCAAAACTTAAGGCGTTTAAGACATAGACATCCCCATTTTACCTTCCGTATCTTAACCAAAGACGCGGTAGTCTGCGGACAGGAGCGAGCTGGAATAAAAATCAGCGTCCTAGGTATAGCAGGGTAGACATTTGGGGCTCGGCGTGGGCTTTCTTACCAAAGTCTGCGAAGGGAAAGTTGGAAGTCTTCAGAACGTACTCCAGGCCAGAAGATCCGCGCACTAGAAGGCGAGCCAACAACAAAGATTAGTTTGAGAACGATCTTGGGCGAGCACTTGATCGCGGCAGTGGGGGTGTGCCTTCGAGCTACTGCGGCTAGTAGGGGCACCATCTATCGTGGCCACTTTGCCGCGCCAAGGGGAAAGCGAATGGAGAAAAGCCACTTCACTGTAAATGGTAAGTCTGTGGAGCTCGAAATTGATCCCGCCACCCCTCTGCTCTGGGCGCTCCGCGATCACTTAGGCTTGACCGGCACCAAATTCGGCTGCGGAATCGGTCAGTGCGGCGCATGTACTGTGATCCTCGACGGAAATGCGGTCCGTTCGTGCCAGGTTAAGGTCTCCCGCGCAGCGGGCAAGAATGTTACGACCATCGAAGGCCTTTCTTCGGATCGCAGTCACGCCGTTCAGCGCGCATGGCTGATGGAGCAGGTGCCGCAATGCGGTTACTGCCAATCGGGACAAATCATGAGCGCGGTTGTGCTTCTTGCTTCCAACCCGTCTCCCAGGGATAGCGACATTGATGATGCCTTGTCCGGAAATATCTGCCGTTGCGGCACATATCACCGCATCCGAAAGGCCGTTCATCGCGCCGCGGAACTGGCACGGAAGGAGGAAAAAGGAGCATGAAGGCCAGAAACTTTGTTCGTCAAGTGGCGATCCCTTTTGTCGTGGTATTCCCTTTGCTTCTATTGTTCTCGGCCATAGGCGAAAAGCACCATGCTTTCGCACAGGCATCGAACGATGACCACTCGGTTCGCGCCTTCTCCGCAGTAGCTTCGGTCCTCACCAGCCCGCGTTGTCTGAATTGCCATGTCCCTGATGATGGTCCGCTGCAAGGGGATGACAATCACCCTCATACCATGAACGTCAAGCGCGGACCGGATGGCAGAGGCACACCCGCGATGAGGTGCACTAATTGTCATCAGGACACCAATTCCCAGTTTCTTCATGCTCCGCCAGGCCGGGCGGATTGGCGGCTGCCGCCACCCTCGATGCCGCTTGTATGGAAGGGCTTAAGCATTGCCGGCATCTGCCGGTCGGTGAAAAACCCTGCAACCAACGGCGGCATGAGCACAGCTCAGCTGATCGAACATGTTCGCGACGACCCCTTCGTCAACTGGGCCTGGAATCCCGGACCTGGGCGCACGCAACCTCCCATATCGCACGATGAGTTTGTCGCGCGATTTACGGAGTGGGTCCAGACCGGCGCGGCTTGCCCGAAGGAATAGCGTCAGCATGGAGACAAAAATGACAAAGACAGGGAATCACGCCAGGAATGAGCAAGATCCGCAGAACCTTGCGCCCGAGCCGCAATCTACTGGTGGGACGACGCGTCGAGAGTTTCTAGGTGCGACAATCCAAACCTCTGGCGCATTCATTATCGGTTGCCTGATCAACGGCAAAATCCAGATTCTCGAGGCCAAGTCGCAAACACCGGGAGAAACCAAGAAGTTGCCCCTCGATGCGTGGGTGAGAATCGCCCGCGACAACAAAGTAACAATTGTCGTGTCTCAAGCGGAAATGGGGCAGGGAATCATGTCCACGCTGCCCGCGGTCCTGGCCGAGGAACTTGGCGCGGATTGGGATCATGTGCAGCTCGAGACCTCCGGGGCCAATGTGGCTTATCGAAACCCGCGCATTAATTTCCAGTTCACTGGAAATAGCGAAAGCACCATGTCTTTCTTCGAATTGATGCGCCAGGTTGGCGCGAGTGCACGAGAAATGCTGATCGCCGCCGCCGCCGACAAATGGCGCGTGGATCCCTCCGCTTGCTACGCGGAAAAAGGGATGATCATTCACCGCAAGTCGGGACGCAAGCTGTCCTTTGGCGAGCTTGCGGAAGCTGCGAAGAGTAAGCCCATTCCCGCGAACCCGCCGTTGAAACAGCAAAGCGACTGGAAACTCCTTGGCAAACCCCTACCGCGGGTCGACAACCCCGCAAAAGTAGATGGTTCCGCCGTATTTGGCTTGGATTTCAAAGTTCGCGGAATGCTTTACGCCGCCGTGCGCAACTGCCCGGTCCTGGGAGGAAAGCTCAAATCCATTGACCGATCCTCAGTAGAGGGCCTCCCGGGATTCGTTGATGTCGTAGCGGTACCTGGAGGCGTCGTGGTGGTAGGCGCTACCTATTGGCAGGCAAGAACTGCGCTCGATGCGCTTAAGGTCACATGGGACGACGGTGACGGCGCTCGCTTCAGCACTGACACCATCATGGAGCAATACCGCCAGGCCATGGCCGGTCAAGACTGGCTGCTGGTGCGCGAAGTAGGTAATGCGGACATGATTCAGCATTCCTATCCGAATGTTCGCCTCGCTGCCGCCCCGGACAAGACAGACAAAGTGCCTGCGCGCGCCGTAGACAGCTACGCAAATCTCTACTCTGGAGAATTCGAGTCGCAGTTTTTGGCCCACGCGCCCATGGAGCCCATGAATGCGACGGCCAGCGTGACCTCCGACGGCTGCGAAATATGGGCGCCAACACAAGGGCAGGAACTCGCCCAGTTGATGGTTGCGCAATTCCTCGGCATTCCCAAGGAAAAAGTGGCGGTCAACCGCACCTTCCTCGGCGGCGGATTCGGGCGCCGGCTCATCGCCGATTTTGTTCTGCAAGCCGTAGCCGCTTCAAAGGCCGTCGGCAAACCCGTTAAGGTTGTCTGGTCGCGCGAAGAAGATACGCAGCACGATGTCTATCGTCCCGCGGTGCGCAACCGGATTACCGTAGGGCTTGATTCGGACGGCAAAATTGCCGCAGTCTCGCATCAGCTCGTTTCGCCTTCTATCCTCCAATACGTCGCGCCTTCACCGCTTCCAGACAATTACGACCCAAGCTGCCTGGAAGGTTTGCAAGGTACGCGCTACAAAATTCCCAACGTCCGGGTCGATTTTCATCTCCTCAAGGCAGGCGTACCTGCCTCCACTTCCGTGCTTCGAACCACTGGCTATGGTCCGAACATTTTCGCTACGGAAAGCTTTGCGGACGAACTCGCCCATCATTCCGGCAAGGATCCTTATGACTTTAGGCGAGATTTGTTGCGCGACGATCCCAGGGCGCTTGCCGTTTTGGACCTGGCCGCAGAAAAGTCCGATTGGAAGAAGCCGCCTCAGCCAGGTGTGTTCCGCGGTATGGCGTTCACGGAGGCTTTTGCAACCATCATCTGCCAGGTTGTGGAACTCTCGGTCAGCGGAACTGTGGTCACGGTTCATCGCGTGGTAAGCGCCGTCGATTGCGGGACGGTTCTTAACCCCAACATTGCCGCGAACAACATTGAAGGCGGCGTCGCTTGGGGCTTATCCGCGGCCTTCAAGTCGGAGATCACTTTTGCAGGGGGCAAAACCGTTCAATCCAATTTTCATGACTACCAGGTGCTGCGGCTTTCAGAGATGCCCCGCGTCGAAGTTTATTTCGTGGACAGTGGCGCGCGTCCACTGGGGGGCACCGGAGAAATCGGACCAGTTGCAGTGGTTCCGGCGGTGGCCAACGCGCTGTTTGCGGCGACTGGCCAGCGCTATCGTTCCCTTCCGCTGAGCCGGCACGGATTTCAACTCAGGGCCTCGAGAGAGACGTACGCGCAATAAAAGCTTCGACAGGAGACTCTCGCGTATGCCTCCACGTTCCAAACTCTTTGCGATTCTTGTCCTCTTGTTCCCGGCGACAACTTACGCGCAGTGTCAGAAACAGCGGCCTGTTTTGCAGCCTCTTCGCTATGAAGAGGATTGGAGTTTGCTCTCCAACCCGGACTGCAAGAAAGAAGCTCTCGATGATGTGAAATACATCTCCCTGGGACGCGAGAATTGGTATCTCTCCATCGGCGGCGAAATCCGCTACCGCTACGAGAATTACGAAAACTCCGGCTTTGGCACCGACCCTGAAACTTCCTCCGGGTATATCCTACAGCGCTACCTTCTCCACTCCGACTGGCACTTCGGCACACATTTTCGTCTCTTCACGCAATTCCAGAGCGGCCTCGAAGAAGGACGGAATGGCGGGCCGCGCCTGACCGACAAAGACGTCGCCGATCTGCACCAAGCTTTCTTCGATATTACGGACAGCTCAGGAAACGTGCGCTTGCGCGTAGGTCGCCAGGAGATCGAATTCGCCACCGGACACATCATCGGCGCAAGTGAAGGCCTCAACATCCGCCGCGCCTTCGATGGTTTTCGTTTCACGTTCAAGCAGGGCCGCTGGACTTGGAATTCCACCCTGACGCACCCCGTTCTCCTTCGCCCGGATACTTACGCGATTCCTAATCACCTGCAGACGGAGTGGGGCGCCGGTTTCACTCGTGCGACCGAACGCGGCGCATGGGCCGGCTATTACATCGCGTTGAATCGCAAGATTGCATCCTTCAACGGAAAAACTGGCCGGGAAATCCGTCACACGCTCGGCACTCGCGTCTGGGACAAGAAAGGTATTCTCGACTACGACGCCGACTTCATTTTTCAGACCGGCACGTTCGGGGCAGGCAACATTTACGCCGGGGCCATTTCCACGAACGACGGAATCATGCTCCGGGGCCTGAAACTCCAGCCTCGTCTTGGCGTCCGTTTCGATTACGCCACGGGCGACTCCGGCCCTACCAGCAGCAATCTCAACACGTTCAACCCGCTCTTCCCAAACCCGACCTATTCCAGCCTCTCTGCGCTGCTCGGCCCTTCCAACCTCACGGACGTGGGCCCCGCGATTCGCCTGACGCTGAATTCTGAAACGGCGATTTCCCTGGAGATGCCGTTTTACTGGCGCAGCTCGATTCACGACGGCATTTACAACTTCGCGGGATTCATGATTCGTCCGGGGAATCTCAGCTCGGCAAAATTCGTGGGCTACCAGCCGGGCCTGACTCTGGACCGCACCTTCTCGCCGCACTTCTCCGGCACTGCTGGCTATTTCTATTTCTTCACCGGCGATTTCCTCAAGCAAACGCCTCCCGGCAAAGACGTCGGCTACTTCTACGCCACGCTGACCTTTCGCCTTTGATCGGACATCGCCGGAGGCTTTGCGGTTCGCGCAACGTACCGGACCCCACCCAAGAAAAAACTCAACTCGTCGAAGCCATCTCCCCTTCGACACCGAATCCGCCCACCCTCAGTGATCGAACGCCCAATCAGAACTAACACTCTCCCAAAATTCAGAGGATGACCCGAGATTGGGAACCTATTATCGATCATTGCGCTGGCTGTGCTGTTTGCGCCCGTGTTTCTGGGACAGGATGTAGATTCGACCGCGCATACGGTCCGCCTTGTGACGGTAGATCGCGACATGCGCCTAGAGGTGCTCGATTGGGGGCTTGCCGTCCGCGCGTGTGATCCGGCTGCCGCATGCAAACCACTTTGTTTTTCTCTCAAACGAGGCCGACGTATTACGAGAAATAACTGCATTTATCAACGGCCTGCCGAGTGGTAAGTAGTGGCGCGTCCGAGGGCATGTTGTCGAGTTGATTTTGAACGAAGATCCCCCCAGCTCAGTGCGGTGCAGAGTGGCGTGGATCGGCAACCCGGGGTCTAAACAGAACGGAGAGGTGCGGCTGCAAACCGTTAGAGTTGTGCGGTCGTCTGCAACGCCAGGCATGGCACTCTGGGGGTGTCAAATTCGCCGATGATCTCGTCTGGCAATCGTCGGCTGCGCCTGGGCGTCGATTATACTTCTATACTTCCAAGCCACCCGTTCCTTCAGCGGAACAAATCGAGCACGGAGGCCAAGGATGAGATGGACCGCGATGAAATGGACTATTTGGGCCGTCCTACTTTCAGCCCTATTCTCCTTGGTGTTTGCGGTAGGATCGGTTGCGGCACAGCAAAGCAGCGATCAAAAGCAAGACGCCCGACCATCGAAGCCTGCTGGAACCAAGCCTGCCGAGGGTATTGATGCCTTGATGGCTAGACGCAAGGCGCGGCCAGCAACTATGCCAGCAACTGTGCCCGCCTGCGCCGACCTCGGAACTGAGGGCACTGTCGTAGACAAACTATTCGACGCAGACGGAAATCCGGTCTTTGATCTTGTCGATGACGCGGGGAAGCCTTATGGGCCGCTCTCGCCGGACACTCCAGATTCCCTCTGGAGCGCACTGATCGACTGTGCCAATCAAGCCAATCAAACACACAACGAAGCCGAACGAACCGAGGCTCTACGAGTCGCTGCCGTGTGGGAGCACTGGCGAGCGGAGAGCTTCGCAAAGGGCGTCCATGAATCTCAACGCCGCGAGGCCAAGCCAATCCATCCGGCTTCGTGCGACAACCTGGACCAGCTCAGAGATGCAGTTACGGCGGTAACGGCCGTATCGCCGGAGTCTGCTTCCGCACGCCCGATGGATGACTATCGCTCGACTGTGGAGGCTCTTAAGACATGCGTGAATGAAATTGCCAGTCTCGACAAGACCAAGCCGAACGAAAGATATTGGGCCACCGTCGCGCTTCTCTCCTTCCAGCTTTGGGATGCGAGACGCGCAGAGGCCTCCGAACGCAGACTGATCAGCGAACGAACCAAGCAGACGGAGCCGCGGGTTGAGCAGTCGGACACAGATGCGGCTTTGATAAAAGACTGTGATCAGATCATCACGGTTGCCGCCCTCACACCGAAGGGCCTCGCGCTCTATATTCCGCCAGGAGGCAAGGAGTTCATGGCCAAGAACGTAAAGAACTATCCGCGTATGTGTTTAATGGAACATACGAACGCCGCGAGCTTCGCGCCTAGCATCCCACACTACTTGCTCGTTTGGGCCTACTCCGAGAACGCCTTTGCAAGATTCCAGCCGGTCCAGCAGGTCACAACTGCGCCAGTCTCAGGATCAGGAACGCAGACCAACATGTACGGGGACAGATGGAACTTCACCTATACCGGAAAGCTCACGGAAATAGACACGCTGGAAACGCCTTACCTCCTGCAGTCACGAACTCTTTACCTGAATGCATACAACAAGAAGGGTGATCTTGTGTCCCACCATTCCATCTCCGCGTCGAGCCAGAGTGGAGGGGATGCTTACTACGCCACTGGCTACAATGCTGGCGCACTAATGTCCCTCTTGTGGAACGATCCGTCGCATCTCATCAAGAGTGTTCTCAAAGACGTGGAAAAAGCGAGCGGTCACTGAGCCTAGTGGAAGGCGGGTTCACCGCGTGGTTCTTCTTTGGCTACCCTTTGAGCGCCTTTATCTTCCTGCAGCCCGACAAATTTTATATGCGTAAGCCGATCTCTTCCAGAACAACTGAGGGACGTTAATCTCGAAGCTCTGAAATCGAACTCCAGGGCTGACTGACGGCCTCGAAGCTCCAGCGCGGCCGAGTGAAGTCGATGGCCCCGTGCGCGAGACAAACGTGCCCATGAGCCGGTCCACCAACCTACAGCAATAGAACTAACGAGCAAGAGCGAAAGCGGATGAGTCGCGCAACCGAGGCCAACCACCTGGTCCGACGCGAACACTCCAACTCAAGAGCCGAAGGGGACCGAGCATTCATGACGTCCCTTCAGCTCCAGGATTATCCGAAGAGAACCTTAGCAGGCATCTGCCGATGTAGTAGTAGGAATCCAACCTGGAGAATGCGGAAGCAGGTTCGCAGACTCCCCCAGCCGATGTCCAAACGAAAGACTGCTCGGGAGGACCCATTGAGGGGAAGTCGAATCGTCATCGCCGTTGTGTTGCTGAGAGGAACAATGCTGACAAGGGTCGTCAAGGCCCAGGAGCCTGAGCGAGACCAGACAGGAGTGACGCTCCCCTTGACAAGCTTAAACCTGAGCAGGACGGTTGCTATCTCCACCGCCGCGGACCAGGAGCCCCAGCAAGCGAAGTCGCCCGATGCGGACAAGCTACCGCCTGTTGATGCACCCAAACCGAAGACACTTGCCTGGGCTGTTGACCTTGCGAGCCTCCCGGATGCGCCGCGACCGCAAGCTAGCGATCCCCCTGAAAACAGTGACTCACCGCAGTCGAGCACGGCGAGCTTATCGGGAACCGTGATGGACAAAAACGGAGCGGTGCTAGAAGGTGCGCAGGTGACGCTAACGGGCCCACCAGGTTCTCCGGTACAGACCGTGCAATCTGGCAGCGACGGGCAGTTCGAATTCACAGGCTTAACGCCTAACATTTATAAGCTCACGGTGAAGGTACCGGGAATGAGCACGTTCACCTCATCCGACATTCCATTGCGTACAGGCGAGTTCTACAGTTTGCCACCCATCACCCTTTCAGTTTCACCCGTGATGACGACTGTGACTGTGAGTGCGAACAGCAAGCAATTGTCTGAGGAGCAGCTACACATCGCGCAGCAGCAGCGCATCGCCGGTGTCATCCCGAATTTTTATAGTTCCTACAATTGGAATGCGCCGCCCATGTTAGCGAAACAGAAATTCCAGTTGAGCATTCGTTCCATTATCGATCCGGTGTCGTTCTTGAGCGTCGCGGGAACCGCAGGTGCGGAGCAATACGAGAACGTCTTTCCAACTTATGGTGGCGGGATCGAAGGATATGGCAAGCGATACGGCGCCGCGTTGGCGAATCACGTATCTGGCACCCTGCTGGGCAGAGCTGTTTACCCGTCAATTTTCCATCAAGACCCACGCTACTTCTACAAGGGCAACGGAAGTATCGGATCGCGCGCGCTATATGCGATCTCTGCCGCAGTCATCGCCAAGGGAGATAACGGGCGATGGGAACCGAATTATTCCCGTGTGCTCGGCCATTTCTCCGCCGCAGCCGTTTCGAATCTTTACTATCCGTCTTCCGACCGCGGAGCTTCGCTGGTCGTTTTGAATGGATTGGCGGGCATCGGCGGAGATGCAGTAGCAAATCTCATCCGCGAATTCGTTGTGAAGCGTTTCACGTCGCACGTCCCCAAAGGGGCGAACGGCGAGCCATAGCTCGGCGAACCCAGTATTTGCTGGTCCGTTGAATTAGGAGAGCGGCGTATGACATTCAACGAAGCAGGAAGAGACTCTGATGCGCGAGTCAGCAACAGCCACTATCCGGAGGCCCCAACGCGTGCGGCTATGTCTGGCGTCTGTACAGCTACTGGCGAATTGAAGAGAAAGTCGGCCGGGTCTACATTCAAGTGGAGTCCATTGGCTTGAGCCGGACGATTCCGTGGCAATCGCGTGGAGCGTGTTGTCCCGGTTACTTGAGAACACACGACGCGCTGTCGAAACCAGGGCGGACCTTCGCACTCTTTTTCACTTAGCCTCTGACGAACCCTTCCCCGAAGCGCGAGACCTTGCGGCCTGAATAGCGTGCACGCCCGTCAGAAGCATGGCCAGCCACATCGCTGCCAGCGCCCAGCCACCCATGACATCCGTCGGCCAGTGAACGCCGAGGTACACCCGCGACATACCAATCACGATCGACACGACACCAGCAAGCGCCCAGGCGAGCACTTTGCCTCGCGATGTAGAGCATGTACGAGCGACGAGGTAAGCAAGCATGCCGTAAACTGCGGCCTCCGCAGAATGCCCCGAAGGGAAAGAGAATCCTGTAACTGGTCCGACCATCCAAACCGCAGGTGGTCGCGGGCGAGCGATGACAACCTTCGCTATGAAATCAAGCAGGCCAGCACCGCCAGCGGCCGCGCCAAGGAGCAAAAACGGCCGCCAACTATGGGCACGAACACCCAAGATGAATCCAGCGCCGAGGACAAGCGAGACAATGAACCAGGCCGTCCCGAGCAGAGTGGCGGCCCGCATCGCCGTGGTGACCCAACTCACTCGGTGTTCCGCAAAGAAGATGACGATTGGCCTGTCGAAGAGAGCGATCTCCTTTCCTGCAAGCACATCTTGAAGTAGGGCGCCGAACGCCCACATAGCGGCCGCGATTACTCCCAGCCCGACCGTGAAGAAAAGGCCGTATGCCCCTCCCCGGTCGAAACGGCGGATCAGGAACTCAATCCACTGCTGATAGGAGCTTAATTTTTTCGTCACAGGCATATTATCCCAGCAGAACAGCCGACCTGATAGCCGAGGGGAGAATTTTGGTAAAGGATGCGACCAGCCGCGGCGGTGAATTCTTCTATGAGATCGGACTGAATGAATATGCGGGATGGAGGAAAGGGTATCTCGGTGCCTTATAGAGGGGATCGAGGCACAAGCTATTTCGCCTTCTCGATCTTGGTTCTGGAGACGGCACCTATTCTATCGCGGCCTCGCAAAAAGGTGCCTTTGTAACCGGCCTCGACATATCGGAGGCGATGCTTGAAGTTGCCGCCCAGCGGGCCGCAGCGGTCGGTGCTTCCCTTTGAATGGCTTCGCGCCTCAGAAGAATCTCTTCCGTTTGACTCGGGCACATTCAACGTCGCTCTCGCCGTGACTATCTTCCGGTTCCTGAGAGAACCTCGGCAGGTCACCAAATGGAACAAAGACACAAATTCGGCTCCGGTGGTCCAATACGGCAAACAGAAGTGATAGCAGCGTTCATCCCGTTCTTCAATCGCGTTTGTTACAGCTGCAGCTAAGCCCGACAAAATAGGCGCACGGAAACGGTTGCCGAGCGGCTGGTCTGCTAACGCCGGTGGCCAAATCGCAGCACCAGCCCTATCGCGAAGCGCACGTTATTCAAACGCGCGCCGTTGATCTGCACCCCGTAGTAGTCGATCTGCGGACGGAGTGCGAGCTTGCCGCCGGACAGGAGCGGGACGTCTGCTCCGAATCCGAAGCTATAGGTGAAATGATTTCCTTGGGCAGCGGGCTCTTGTCCGAAGGGCTTCGAAAAGTGCGTGCCGCCAAGCAGCGCCTGCGCAAAGAGAGCAGAGTGACCCACCCTATAGTAGTAGATTCGCGGGCCAAAGGTGTACGTTGTGGCCGTCAAATCGTTCGAAACGTTGTGATATACGCCGGCATCGCCGGCAAGTGCAAGCCAATTCGTGGAGTGTACGGCGACCGTGCCGTTGGCCCCATTCATGGGAATCGTAAAACCCTTGACGATGTAGAAGAAAGAATAGCCCGTGGCAACGTCAACCCGCGGAGTTTCTTGCGCGCGGGAAACCGTAGAAAGAAGTGACCAGGCAAGCGCGGCCCACAATAGTTTCTTCATGAATAGTCCCTCCTGACTCATGCTCATCTCTCTGCAACCTCCGGTCGACTTGCAACGGGAACTCCTTAGCACCGCACCAAGGATGAGACGCAAGGTGCCCAGGCGCTGGTAGAGCCGAAACGGTGATGGCGCGATATTGATTCACCCGCCGAATGAGCGCCGCCTCGGGCACATATCGGAGATCTGCGATTTGACCGAGCATGACGCGGTTCGGGCTTTCGCCTGCGTATGCGCAAAGCTGCTTCAACGCTTCTCCGCTCTGATGCTGGCTGTAGTCCATCACTTGAATAATCGGAATCCTCGCTGAGACGCGTAATCGGGCCCTTCAGGGCGCCATTCAGTGTTAGTGTCTGGCCCTGCACGAAACGCAACAGGACGAAGGAGGAATGTTGCCAGCGCCGTTCGCAAAACGAACAACGAGAAGCCGGTATGATCCACTGCGCCCGCAAAACCCGCCTCAAAGATCAGGTCGAAAAGGCGCCGGCGAGCATCGCGGTTACGCCACACGCAGCACCACCTTGCCGATGTTCTGTCGGCTGTGAATATAACGGTGGGCCGCAGCGGCCTCTTCGAGCGGAAACGTCTTACCGATGAGCGGCTTAATTTTACCCACGCTGTAAAGCCGGAAGAGTTCGTCCAATTCTTTCGCCAAAATCGCGCTGCGGCTTTCTAGGTGGCCGAGATGCACTCCGATGACGGCGATATTGTCTGACATGAGTTTTAGAGGGTGGTAACGCCGGGTGGCAAAATAAGCTTTGGCAGCGCGCCATAAGCTGCGCTTGCCAGCGGGCCCTGCGGCCGCGGAGAAGCCGTAAATGACGAGCCGTCCCGTCGGGCCGAGACAGCGGTAACTCTTGGTGAACGATTTTCCGCCGATCGGGTCCATCACCATCTCGATGCCTTCCGGGGCGGTGCCGCGAACGACATCCACAAAATCCTCGCGCGTGTAGTCGATGGGATAGTCGACGCCGATGCTGCGGAGAAATTCCTGCTTGCTCGGGCCGGCCGTGCCGAACACTTTCAGGTCGCGTGCTTTCGCCAGTTGCACTGCGGCGCCCCCCACTCCGCCCGCGACGCCGTGCACCAGGATGCGTTCGCCCGGCTGCAAATTGCCCATGACAAACATGGTGTGATACGCCGTCAGGTAGTTCACCGGAATTGCGGCAGCCTCTTCGAAGGAGATTCCCGCCGGGAGGCGGAAGACGCGTTCGACTGGCGCAGCGACTCTCTCGGCGTAACCGGAAAACTTGGGGAGCGCCACGACGCGCTCGCCGACTTGGAGAGGCCGGCCACCGGACGAACTTGTCGGCCAGCGCTCAATCACTCCGGCCACCTCGAGTCCGGGGACGAAGGGGGCCTTGGGCGTCCCGGGATAAACGCCCATGCGTTGCATCAGGTCGGCAAAACCCACGCCCACGGCGTGGACGCGAACGAGCGCTTCGCCGGGCTTGGGTGTCGGCTCGGGAGACTCGCGAACCTCGAAAACTTCGGGCGGACCGTACCGCCCTATGACCATGGTGCGCATTCAATCCCTCCGGTGACGGTCGGGCTCGCGGAATTCGCTCGGTCGGCGGACCCAAGTGTGTTTGCGATCATGGCTCGCTACGCCCGCCCTCACGCCTAGGCACGTAAGTTTGTGTCTGCGGTGCTTTGACGCTGCTTTTCATTAGCCGCCGTACGGCCCAGCGCGGCATAAGGCGATCCATAAACGGGAGGAACTGATTCAGTCCCCCCACAACCTTGACAACCCGGCCGTGTTCTAGCGCCCGCAAACCTGCCTTCACAACTTGCTCGGCCGTCAGGCTGGGGAGTTTCCCCAGCATTCCCTCGTTGTGAGCAAAGGCCTCCATCTCCGTTCTGACCGCGCCGGGGCAAAGCGCCAGAACCCGCACTCCTGTTCCTCGGAGTTCTTCGGCGAGGGCTTCGGTGAACGAAAGGACAAAAGCCTTCGATGCGGCATACACTGCGAAATGAGGGAAAGGCTGAAAGGCAACCACGGACGCTACATTAATGATCCGGCCATGCCGCTGGCGGGTCATCGATTGAAGCGCACCATGGGTCAATCTCAAAACGGCTTCGATATTCAGTTTTATGGCTGCGACTTCGCGATCCAAGGGTGCACCGACGAAATCGTCGGCGTTGGCAAGGCCGGCATTGTTGATCAGCAATTCGATTTCACCGAGTTCTTTAAGACGCTGTAATACGGAACCAACACCCGATTCCGTGCCGAGGTCGGCTGTCAGTGACTCAATGCGACCGCCTTGAGCCGAAGCCTGTTTTGCCAGTGCATCAAGCCGCTCGCGCCGTCGAGCTACAGCGAGCACGGGATAGCTGCGTCGGGCAAGCTCACGCGCAAATTCTTCTCCGATTCCCGACGACGCGCCGGTGACCACAGCCCATCCCTTCATCACTTCACCTCCCCGCCCGCGGACTTCTGGCCATGGAGCACCGTGCCTCAGCAGGTAAACGAGCAAACGTGGACAGCCCGCGTGCCGCGCACGCTAACAGCGGTGAAATAGTCCGACCCCCCGAGGGTGGCGGGGTCGACGTGATGTTTAAACGTGGAGAGATTTTCATGAATCAAGTCCAGAGGCCAGAGGGCCAGCGAATAGAAGCGCCAGATCATAGATGCTGGGGGAGCGTTCCCCGTGCGAAATGGCCGGAGGGTGAGCAGTACGAGTACGGCGGCCATCAGGTCGCCATAGGCGGTCGGTATCGCGAAAGCTTTCAGCAGGCGTGGGAAAACGAACTGCCATCAGGAACATCAAGCCGTTGACCCGAAAACTAGCGTAAGGAAGCAGTTGTAGAAGTGTGGTTCGTGCTGGTCCATCACTCAGGGCCGGCCACAGATACCATCGGGCTATCAATCCGAAGACAACGAACGCAACGGCATAGCTGATGAAGAAATGGAGCTGGTCGCCTGACAATGGCACGTGCGGCCTCCAATGCGGTAACACGGAACCCGTAGTCTTCCAAACGGCCTAACACGTCCCATTAACCTGAGACTTTCCCTTTAAAACCGTGGCCCGTCAAGTAGGTACACTTGTGTTCCTACTTGGACGAGCGTCGGCAGGACCGGCAATCTGCGCCGTCGCAGACAATTTGCATGGCATAATCTCCATCGAAAGGACACCCTCACGGGCGGCCAGCCGACATGAACGTTTCTCAACCCCCCACAAAAGTGGCCTCGACAATTTACATAGGCAAGTGGAGCGTCTCCGTCTTGTCGTCACTACGAGAGAAACCCCATCGGCACGGGGAGTTGCGACGCCGCCTCGGCCAAGTCTCGCAGCGAATCCTTACAAGAACGTTGCGTAGCCTAGAGTCGGCTGGATTAATCAAGCGGTGCGTGACGAGATCGAAGTCCATTGCTGTGGAGTACTCGCTGACACCGGTAGGCAGGGCGTTCATGAAGCCTTTAGCAAATATGTGCCAATGGGCCAATCGCCACCACAGGGAACTTCGTGCCACGGTTCGACTCGTCAACATCGATCGTAAGGCCTAGACGACGATGGAAGACGAGGTCCCGGTTGTCGGGATTCCGACGATCACCTTAGCAGCGGAGGCAAAAGACGAGGTGGATGAGGCATGTCTTATCTGGGGGCAACAAGGTCAGTCTGCGAGGGAATGCGTCCGTATCACTACTGACTCACTACGAAGAGGCAAGAAGCTCTTCATACAACGCCCCGCAAATCATATTAGTTCCGCCTCGCAAAAAAGGGAGCCATTTCTGGCTCCCTTCTCGTTCGACAGTGTTTTCCTCACCGAGTGAATGGTTAGATCGCGGCACAAGGTCCGCTTTATTCTTTGTGCTTCTCCATCTCGTCATGCTCGATTTGCTTGAACTTGGCCTGCTGCTCTGGCGTCAGCACGGCGTTGATCTGGTCGTGGAGTGACTCGTGAATTGATTTCATCTTAGCCCGCTTCTGATCCTCCGAAAGAGAACTGTCCTCGCGGACCGCTTTCATTTGTTGCATTTGATCCTCCACGATGGGTTTTAGCTTTGCCTTTTGGTCGTCCGTGAGGTTGAGCTTCTCGGTGAGATTCTGCAGATGCTGCTCCGCGCTCGCCCTCTTTTGATGCATTTCAGCATGCTTGTCCGGTGTTGACGCCTGCGGAGATGTTTGCGCAAACGTCACACCCGCGGCCGACAACACCAGGATTGCGAGAATTGACCAACGAGACTGTGACATCTTACCCTCCTTCAAATTGAGTTCTGCGAGGCGGCCTAGCATTTTCTGCAAATACAGAACACATGCTACTCCGCAATTTCATTTAGTTCCACTGGGCGCAACTCGGCCATCGCAATCTTGGCGGCAAGAACAGCATCAATCGCGGCAAGTGTCCCAAGAAACGGCACACGTCTTGCAAGCGCGAGAGCTCAAAAGTATCGGAGTTGGGCGAGCGACGACTCTGGCGACAGACAGCTCCGCCGGTCACGCTTCCCTGTTGCTCCGCTCCAAAATGTACACATAGGTGTTTATCTGCTTGTGTGTATAGGAGCTTCATGGAAGAAGGTGTTCGCTGGAACATCAAGGTTTCTAGGGAAATTGACCTCACGCTGCGTACCTATCTCGGCGCCCAGGGCATGAAAAAAGGGGACTTCTCGAAATTTATCGAGGAGGCCGTCCGCTGGCGCATCTTCAACCGCACTGTGCGGGACATCAAGTCGCGCAATGCCGACGCCGAACCGGACGAGCTCCAGGCCATCATCGATCGCGCCGTTCGCGAGGTCCGCTCGGAACACCGCACCAAAAGGAAGCTTAACAAACCCTAATGCCGTGGTGCTCGATACCAATATCCTGGTGTCGGCCCTCATTGTCCCGGCTGGTAACCCCGCGGCAATCTATAACTCCTGGGAACAGGGTAAATTCACGCTCCTGACGTGCGCGGAACACCTCGACGAGTTGCGCGCTACGCTGCAAAAGCCGAAAGTCGCCAATCTCATCAAGCCCTATAAGGCAGGCCGCCTAGTCAACGAGAAAAAAAGCTCGCCGAGGGCATTAGCGAGTTACCGCGCGTGAAGCGCTCACCCGACCCCGACGACAACTTCTTGTTGGCGCTGGCAGAGGCTGGCAACGCTGACTATCTTGTGACCGGCGACAAGAGTGGCTTGCCGTCGCTCGCAAGTCACAAGTCGACGAGGATCATAACTGCACGCGACTTCGCCTCGCTGCTCGCAGCAGACGCCCCCTGAATAGGTGATCGTGCGCCCGCGCCCCAATTAGGTCAGTACAACTTCGGTCCAATTCAACAAGCTGAATTTCAAATGGCGCTTTTTGGGTGTAAGCGACCAGATGCAGCTCTTATCTGATTTCTACTGCTTGCTCTGCAAGCAGCTGGTCAGGGGTTGGCGGGCATTCGGCTCCCCAAGTGTCGATCCCCCTTTTTGTGGTCCGTAGCGGAGGTGCAACGTAGGTACATCTAAAAGGGGCGAAAAGAGCCGTGTATCCCGTAAGCGACGCAGAGAAAGCATTTATGAAATTGAGCTTCCTAGCTTCTCTTGGGCGGCCATCTCTTAATACGTGCGAAGCTCCTCATCCAACTCCGGTCAACCTGTTCCTTTTGGAACAATGATCGGAGGCCGCTTGTGACGTTCCGCAACAAGGACGTGGGGAGCTTCCTACTCGTAATGCAAGGCAACAATGGGATCGACACGCATCGCCCGTCGCGCGGGAAGGAAACACGCGAGCAGCGCCACTCCGACCCACAGGCCAGCAGACACCGCGAAGGTCAACGGATCGACGGGACTGAGGCCGGAAAGGAAGCGCGCCAATAGAGGCGCAAGGCCCGCTGAAACTGCGATTCCGATGAGGACCCCAGCCAAGGTGATCTTCAAGCCTCTGAACAGGATGAGCCGGTGGATTTCCCCAGGCGTTGCGCCGAGAGCCATTCGCAATCCGATTTCCTGAGTGCGCTGCGCAGCATGAAACGCCACCACGCCGTATAGGCCGACCGCCGCGAGCACTAAAGCAAGCAGACCCAAGATGAGCAACACCGTCGTTTCCAGGCGAATAATCCAATAGGAGCGGTCGATCTGCGTTGCGACCGGATGCAGATCATAGATGCGGACTCCCGAACTTTCGCTGCGAATCAAAGAACTCACGGTACGCGCGACCGAAGCAGGATCAACCGAAGTCTCCACGACGACAGTCGCGAGGCCCGTATACCTCTGGGCAAAAGGCCGATAGAAGTGCGCTTGCGGCGGCTCACCGAGCGAATCCACCTTCGTGTCGCGAACGACGCCGACGACTTCAGCGGTCGTCGGGCCACTGCACCCCAATTGCACGTGCTGGCCGACAGCGTCGGCCTTCCCCCATAAGTGCTGCGCCAGAGCTTGGCTGACGAGAACAACGGGAGGGGACGAAGGTCCATCGTCGGCAGTGAAGTCACGCCCTTCGAGCAGAGGGATCTGCATCGTTGTCAGGAAACTCGGGGAAATCACGCCGAACGTCGCGTTAAAAGGCGAGGTTGTGCCCGTCGAGATGCAGTCCGTCTCGGCTCCCGTGATCATCAATGGCAGGAAACGCGTCACCGCGGCGTTACGAATCCCCGGCAGCGCTCGAAGGCGTTCAAGCGTTTGCTCGTAGAACTGGAGGCCGCTTGCCCGTGTAAATTCGGGCGCGGAGACATATGTAAGTGCATAAAGACGGTGCTGCACTGCGAATCCAGGCTCCGCGGCGCGCATGCGGTAGGTCGAGCGAAGGAAAAGCCCGGCGCACAGCAACAGAATCAGCGAAAGTCCTACCTGCGCGACCAAAGAAAGCTGCCGCAGCCGCACGCGGTCACCCGGCGTTCCGCCGCCCTTGAGGATTGAATAGACATCGCGACGCACCGTACGCCACGCCGGAAGTACCCCGCACAACAACGTGCACAGAAAGCACAAACCCAGCGCGAACAGAAACACGCGCAAATTGAGAGACAGATCAGGGTGAATGGCGACGCGAGCCTCGACCGGGAGCGCGTCAACCACGGTGTTCAATAGGTGATTCGACCACTGGTTCAGAACCAGGCCTCCCGCAACTCCAAGCAGCGAGAGCAGGAATGTCTCCACCAGTAGCTGACGGAGCAGCCGCCCCCGACCAGCGCCCAGTACCGCGCGTACGGAGAGCTCCTGCTGTCGTGCCGTGCCACGGGCGAGCACCAAGTTTCCAACGTTCACGCAAGCAATCAGGAGAACGATGCTGCCCACAAGAACGAAAAGAATGTCCAGCGGAGCCGCGTCGCTGCGCGAAAACGGGCTCGGCGTCCCATGGATGATTTCCACTGTCAGAGGCGCTGCCGCCGCTTCCGAGATTTCTGGCGTCTCTCGCCGAAGTTCCGCATCAACGGCCTTGAGGTTTGCCGCCGCTTTCGAAGGGGTGACGTGCTTTTCCAGACGTCCGAGCACCATGACGCGTAACGACGGGTCCTCGCGATCGAGGAGATGCTCGGCCCGCTGGGGATACTGATCGGACCACATGTGCAAGGGTACCCAGATTGCCGTCTGGATCGGAGCGTTGATGCCGGTGAAGGCAGGCGAGGCAACTCCAATCACCGTGTACCACTGCGTTTCCGATCGCACGCTTTTGCCAAGAATGCTTGGGTCGCCATTGAAAAAGTTGCGCCACGCCGAGTAGCTCAACACCGCCACCTGTTCGTTCTCATCCGTGAACCACCGGCCGATGAACGGAGCGATGCCCATCGTCTCGAAATAATTGCCGGAAACGGCTTCGGCGCTGACCAAATGACTCTGCTCGTTGGCGTCGAGGCTGGATTCCGTGGGAAAACTGGCGGCGAGCGCGACGAGAGTCTGGCCGCGGTCGCGATAAGCCAAATAATCAGGATAGGAAAAGCGCGCATTGCCGGCACGGCTCAACAACGTCATGCGATTAGCCCCCGGCACCGGAAGCGGACGCAACATCGTGAAGTCGACAAACGCAAAAACAGAAGTGTTCACCCCGGTCCCAAGCGCCAAGCAGAGCGCGGCAAGAACCGTAAAGCCTGGCGATTTGCGCAGCATGCGCGCGGCGAAGCGCAAGTCTTGCCAACAAGTTTCCAAGAAGAACTCCCAGCCGCCAGAGCGAACGATTTCCCTGTTAACCTCAACGCTTCCACGCTCCAAGCGGACTGCGCGAAGGGCTTCGGCGCGGCTCATCCCGTCCTTGATCTTCTCTTCGGCGGCCATCTCCTGATAAGCGCGAAGCTCCTCATCCAACTCCCGGTCAACTTGTTCCTTTCGGAACAATGATCGAAGTCCCGTCGCGATTTTTCGCACTAAAGACATAGTCCGTCACTCGTAACGCAAGGCCACGATGGGATCGACGCGCTATGCATGGGTTCCAGCGCCAGAGTTTTCAGATCGAACACGTCCAGAGTCCCCTGAACGGGATCTCTTGACTCGTCTCCCATAAAGACCACTTCTCCTGGCTACCAAGAGGAGCGTACGCTTCTCCTACTGGTTGTCAAGAGGGGAAAGACCTGAGAACGCAAGGGTAGGCGGGAGCATGAGCTTGGAGCGAGTTAATGTCGGAAGATTCGAGCAGGGCCG
>DATAIH010000283.1:0-48305 GCA_036262755.1 Candidatus Acidiferrum sp. | reverse complement strand
AATGAATACGATGCAAATACAGATCGTCGAAACAAACGCAGGCACGGCAATTTGTGCGGCGCCGTCCAGGATGGCCTGCATGGTGTCTTTGCCCATGGCCAGGTTGCGGTTGATGTTTTCAATTTCCACGGTGGCGTCGTCCACCAGGATGCCGACGGCAAGCGCCAGACCGCCCAAAGTCATGATGTTGATCGTTTCTCCCAAGGCGCTCAGGGCGATGACGCTTACGAGGATGGATAAAGGAATGGAAATGGCGATGATCAGCGTGCTCTTCCAGTTCCCGAGGAAAAGCAGAATCATGACCGCGGTCAAGCACGCAGCGATCAGCGCTTCACGGATCACGCCCTGGATGGCCGCGCGCACAAACAGCGACTGATCGAAAAAAGTCGTAAGGTGCAGGCCTTCCGGCAGGGAGCCGGAGTAGTACTGCAAAATCTCTTTGATGCGCGAAACCACGTCTAGCGTGGAAGTCCCGCCGGTCTTCAGGATGCTCATGATCACGCCGCGCTGGCCATTGGCGCGCACGATGTTGGTCTGCGGGGAGAAGCCGTCGCGGACGTGAGCCACTTCCTTCATATAAATGGTGGTGCCGAACGCGGTTTTGACCGGCAGATCGTTGAGCTCCGCCACGGTGCGCGGGCTCCCGTTCATCTCTACGTTGTACTCCATCGGGCCGAGCTTTGCGGTTCCCGTTGGCAGGATGAGGTTCTGCTGGTTCATGGCGTTGACGATATCCACCGGAGAGAGGCCCTTGGCCTGCAATGCCGCAGAATCGATGTCCACGGAGATGAACCGCTGCTTGCCACCGTACGGCCAGGGGATGGCCGCGCCGGAGACGGTGGTCAACTTGGGACGAAGGTAGGTGGTTCCCACGTCGAACAGCTGCTGCTCGCTCATGTTGTCGCTGGTGAGTCCAATTTGGATGACCGGAACGGTCGAAGCGGAGTAAATGATTACCAGCGGCGGAGTCGCGCCTGGCGGAAGCCACTTCAACATGGTTTCCGTGGCTGCGGCCGTTTGCGCCAGCGCCGTAGCGATATTGGCTCGCGGATGAAAAAAGAGCTTGATGATGGTCATGCCCGGAAGGGATTGCGATTCCAGGTGCTCGATATCGGTGACCATGGTCGTTGCGCCGCGTTCGATGGTCGAGGTGACGCGCTGCTCCATCTCGAGCGGCGAGAGCCCCCCATACGTCCAGGCGATGCTCACCACGGGAATGTTGATTTCCGGGAAAATGTCCGTGGGGGTGCGCATCAGCACGAGCGGGGTCAACAGAATGATGGCAAGCGCCAGCACCACGAAGGTATAGGGCCTGCGCAGTGCTAATCGGACAATCCACATAACTCGGTTCTCTTTCCCCTCGTCGGCTCGCCTGAGCCGCCCCCGTTTACCATGGGCACGGTGGGTTCTCTTGCCTTTCGCTATTAGATTCCCCGGAATCCTGTTTTGGGTACGAACCGGGTCGACGTTGACGATTCCTCGGGCGGGAGTCTACCGAGGGCTGCGAATTGCCGTCTCCCACCCCTCCAACGCCCGGAATCGAAGCCGCGCTAAGCAATGCTACGGCCTAGGTAGCAGAAGGCCCACGACGCTACTGGTTGCGATAAGCCACTCAAGTCATTCTGACATACGGCAGACGCAGGGCTCCATCCAATTTGGCAGGTGGTTTGCTCCGCGGAGGTTGTTGGGGCACGAGAGCGCTCGAAGCATCAGGACTTCCCGGGCGTTATCGCTCACTCTCTGAAAGGTAATCCCGCTCTCTCGCTCGGCTCGGATTGTGTCAGCATCGCGACCAGGCGCTCCTCGAAATCGTCGATGTCGCCGCCCAGTTCGCGCGTTCGGCCGGTATGAACCAGCCGACCCCTGGAAATCACGCTGATCTCGCTGCACAGGCTCCGGATTTCTTGGGCATCGTGGCTGCTGAGAAACGTAGTGACATTCTCGGTGGCGGCGAGCCTGCGCAAGAGCGTCCACATGTCGCGTTTGGCCGGCAAGTCCAGCCCGCGCGTGGGCTCGTCCAGGAAAAGTACTTTTGGACGGCCCATAAGGGCGCGCGCGATCTCCACCCGCCGTTTCATCCCGGTGCTATAGGTCGAGATCAGCTTGCCTCGAAACCTAGCCGCCAGGCCAACATCGTCGAGGATGCGTTCGACTTCCTCCTGGGGGTTCACCAGGTGCCGAATCCTGGCAAAGTAGGAGAGGTACTCGCCCGCCGTCCAGGTGGATTGGCTTTCGCTGGTCTCGTCGCTTACCAGCCCTACGAGCTTGCGGACGGCAAGAGGCTCTTTGACCACATCGTGGCCCCACAGCTTCGCGGTGCCCGAACTTGGCGGCAGAAGGGTCGAGAGCATGCGAATCGTCGTGGTCTTTCCTGCGCCGTTCAAACCGAGGAATCCGTAGAGTTGGCCTTTCTGAATGTTTAGCGTCAGGTGGTCCACCGCGACGAAGTCGCCAAAACGGCGGGTGAGGCCCTCCATCGCAATCGCGTATTCAGTGGCCGCACTCATCGCGTCCGTCTCCAGCGCCGGAAGGCTGCGCCAAAGCAGACCAGGGGAAGAATCAATGAAGCGGCGCCCATTTCGTAGATGGCCCTCGCCACTTGCGCGTCAATCGCCGCTCGGGCACTGAAGGTGCGATTCTCACCCGCAACCTTATAAGTTGCATTGACGCGCAGAGGATAGCGATCGCCGCCGATGTCCCAAGGCTTGCTTGGAGTTAGCGTAACCGGAACGCGCACGACCCAGCCGGTCACAACGTGGTGGCCGTCGGCAGCCGCTGGGCCGGAATCATTCGCGTACGTGCGTGTCTCGAGAGCCCCCGGCGCGGGAGAAAGCCCTTGCGGACTGGCGCTCACTTCGAGTCCGCTTTCACCTAGGACCTGGATGTGCACGTCCGTAACAGGCTCGGTGGCGTCGACCGGGAGCAAAACAAGGAGATCCCGCCGCGTAGGTTCGTCGGCGCCGAATGGCGGCCATTCATCTCGATTCAGGATGGTGCTGCAACACCGGGCGGGCGGCTGACCTCCGGGGGACGCTAACGCGAGGCTGCTGCCGGCCCGAGCGAAGAGCCTCTGGATCGACGGAGCGTTGGTTCCGTGCGGCGCCGGGGCGTCGTAATCGGTGTCGGCCATCGTCACCGGGAGCACGACAATGGCGACGATCACCAGTGCGACGGCCCAGCGTTGCGCGCGGGTGGCTTCCCAGGTTTCCACCCCCTGCGCCCGCAGAAACACCCACGCAGCAAGCGCCAACGCAAGCAGCACCACGACCACGACCGCCATCCACGTACGCATGGTGGTAGCGGGAATACTGCCCACGGCGAGCGTGAACCCGAGGGCGTTCTTGAGCAGTACCGCGGGACTCACCAGCGTGAGGTGGCCGGTGCGCGTCGCGCCGTTACCTTGCGCAACCAACAGTTCCTGGAGCGGAACGAAACCTGCATAGGCCAGCAGAACGCCCATGCCCGTGGCCGCAGGGGCAGCGATGCTCTGGCCAATGAAGAGCACGCCGATCAAGGCGCCGATGGCGATGCCGGTAAGGAGCAAGCACGGAGCCCAGACGAGCAACTTCCGCAACAGCAACGGCACGCCAACATGATGCGTATAGATGAGCATCATCGGGAGCAGTGCCAGATAATAGGCGGCCGCGATGGTTACGAGTACCAAGACCTTGGCCGCCAGCCAATCACGGCGTTCTACCGGGGCCGTGAATACGCTCTCCACAAACCGATTCGCGCGAGGGCTGCTGAGAGACACGGCCGAGAGCGGGATGAAAGCTAAGGGCACCAGGAAGTACGCGATGATGCCGTAGCCGTCAAGCCAGGTATCCTGTGTGCCCACGGTCGCCACCGAGCCCACCGCCAACAGGATGACCCCGGCGCCGAGCCACGCGAAGCGGCCGCGCATCGTGGCCTTGAGTTCCTCGACGTAGAGCGTTCCAACTGCCATGTCTATGCTCATCCCTGGTCCATCTTGTTAGCGAGCGCCCTCGCTGGAGCGATCCAAATCGTTCTTGTTCTTCGTGATCGTGCAGTTTGCCGGCCGGACCGACTGGGCGCGGAAGCAATCATTGTGGACGCAACCTAAACACACAATTAACGACCGGCGCCTGGCCCCTTCTGTTTGGCGGGAGGGGAATACACCCTAATCCGCGGCAGCTTTCGGAAGACTCCGGATGGTTACTTGTGGGTCATGGTGAAGACGCCGTCCCAGGCCGCCGGCGGCTCTTCGAAAAGATATTCCTGGCAGCGTTTCCAGTAAGCTCGCGAAGGGCCGTCGTCCGGCCAGCGATCGAGAATTTCCTCGAACGCCTGCTGCGCGGCTTGCCACTGGCGCTTGCCGTACAGAGCCCGAGCGCGCTCGAAAAGCTCGACGCGAGAGCGAACCTCTTCGGGCGTGCCATACACGGTATCCGCTCCGGCGCTGCCGATGAGCTCCCAAATGACCACCGGCTGGAGCTTACCCTTGACGCGGATCTGATCGAGCTCGCGAAACAGGAAGCCGCTTTCTTTCGCGGCCTCGTACGTCGATTCGTTGACGATAATGTGCGTGCCGTAGTCTTTGTTGAGCCCTTCGAGCCGGGAGGAAAGATTCACGGCATCGCCGAGAGCGGTATACCCATAACGCAGCGCAGAGCCCATGTTGCCCACGCTGGCCATGCCCGTGTTCAGGCCGATGCCGATATCAAGATGCGGCTTTCCTTCCGCCTCCCACTTTTTTTGCAACTCGCGGACGCGGTCCATCATCTTCAGCGCGGCTTTGCAGGCTTTCGCGGCGTGCCCCCGTTCTTCAAACGGCGCGCCCCAGAAAGCCATGACCGCGTCGCCGATATATTTATCGAGCGTGCCGTGGTGATCGAAAACCAGGCTGGTCATGTCGGAGAGGTACTGGTTCAGAAAAAGCGCCAATTCCTGGGCGTCGAGTTTTTCCGAAATCGTGGTGAAGCCCCGAATATCGCTGAACATCACGGTGATTTCCGTTTTCTTCGGGTCGACCAGGCGCGGATTCACGAGCAGCCTGCGAACCACTTCCGGGCTTAGGTATTGGCCGAAGGCCGAGCGCACGCGGCGCTTTTCCCTTTCCTCGACGAGCGACCGATAAAGGGAAACGAGCAAAACGTTGGACCCGAGCGTCACCGCGGGCACGGTGAAGTTGAGCCACCAGCCGTGCAAAAAAGTAAAGTAATCCACCGCAACCAGAGGCACAAACAGCGAGGCGCCAAACCACATCCAACGCGGCGACACGAGCGCCATCCAGATGCCCAGCGGAATGCCGAAAGCGAAAATCAGCAGCACGTCGAGGAGCGCCTGTTTTGCGCCTCTTTCGAGGAAGCCATGGTTGAGGATGTTGTCAATCACGTTGGCGTGAATTTCCACGCCGGGGAAATTCGCGCCGCCGAAGGGAGTTGCGCGGAGGTCCCCGATACCCGTGGCGGTTGCGCCGATAAGCACCAGCTTCCCCCGGAATGTGCCCGGCTCACATCGTCCCTCGAGAACATCCACGATCGAGTGGTGCGGAAAAGTTCCCCAAGGGCCCTGATAGTTGATAAGCAATTGGCCGCGGCCGTCGGGGTAAATCGCCGTCTTGGTTCCGAGAGAAATTTTCCAAACGCCCGCCGGGCCGTAGAACAGATTGCTGTCTTGCGCCTCCTGACCAACCAGGGCCCGGGCAGCGACGACGTCGAGGGAGGAATACAGATCCCACTCCTCCGGATTTTGTGAGCGCCCGTACGGCAGAACCAGCGTCGCGCGGCGCACCACTCCATCGTTGTCCGGCGGAAAATTAAAGAAGCCGGTCCAGGAGGTGTCGCCTTGCATCGCGGAGGTAAGCGCGTCCAGATTCGCTTCCGCGCCGCGCGGCATCAGGCTGGCGGCTGCGAAATCCTCGATCAGGTTCAACTTGTCTTGTTTCGCGGATTCCGGCCGCACGGGGTGCGCAGGCGGAAACGCGAAGAACGAGATCTGGTTTGCGTAGGCATCGAGCGTCGAATCACTGAGTCCCTGAAGGTCCGCCGGTGTAAACAAAAAATAGTTACCAAGGATGATCGGGCCGAAACGCCGGATGGCATCGGCAAACTTTGTGTCCGCGTCGTATTCCCGAGCGAGCCGGTTGATCTCTCGGATGACTTTGGGGTCCACTTCGTCGCTGGTTTGCCGGCGGTCTTGTAGCGAAGCCGCAAGCGAACGAAGCGGCGCCGCCGTTTGATCTGGTTTGCTGAAGGTTACGTCAAACGCCGCGACCGCCGCTCTGTCCTGGTGAAGCGCGTCGAGCAATTTTGCAAAATAAGTCCGCGAGAACGGCCAGCGCCCCAAGACTTCTTGCGCCTTCTGGTCGATATCTACGATGGCGATGCGCGGGTCGGGGTGCGCGAATCGCGGGGGACGATAACGGAAGCGCGTGTCGAGCGTGTCGAGTTCCAGTCGCTGGGCGAGTTCAAAAAGAGGGGTCCTCTTTTCCTGCAGAAAAACCAGGTAGTAGATGCCGAGCGCAACGAGCGTAATACTCAGACTCAGAAGGAACGAGATGCGATGCCGCCACCACGACTGCAGCAGTTCATAGAGGCCGAGGAAGCCCCGCCTTTGCCAGAACCCCTCTGACGGAGCTGCCATCGCGTTTGACGCTACTCCCGGAAGATAAAATTCAGCTTCACGCCGGAAACCTCAATCACGTCGCCGGTGTTCAGCCGCGTGGGTCCGCCGATAAGTCTGCCGTTCACCGAAGGCACTTTGTCGCCGGGTCCAAGGAAGTAGCCGTCATCGCGCTTATTGATCTGCGCCGCCATTTGCGGCTTGAACCAGCCCTTCAATTTCACCGTGGCCATCGGGGACTTTCCGATGACCGTCAGCTTGTTCGTCAAAATGTACTCTTTTTGGTCCGTGTTTCCGCCAAGCACCACGAGCGTCGCAACTTTTATACGCGTTGCAGCGAATTGCATGGATTCGCCCATCGCGGCGGCCTGTTGGAGCATCTGGCGCCGCTCCTTGGTGTCCAGCACCATGGTTTCGTTAATGCGCGGTGCCGCGGCTTTGCGGCCGGACTGCCACATCACGGGCGCTTCGCCGCTGGTGTCCACTTTGATGGTGTGCTTGCCGATGTGAACTTTATCTCCATCGTGGAGCGTCGCGCGTTCCACGCGAAGATCGTTGACGAAGGTGCCGTTGAGGCTGTTGAGGTCCTCAATCACCATGCGCCCCGCTTCGAAATAAACCTTCGCGTGATAACTGGAGACCGCTAGGTTGTCCACCGCCAAGTCGTTATCCGGGGCTCGCCCGATGGTCACCGGGCGGCTTCCCACCGGCACCTCTCTTACGAGTTTGTTATCGAACATGAGGCTGAGTTTCGGCATTGTTACTTTCCTCCAGCGTTGCCATTGTTGCCCAGGTTCTTGGGCGCCCCGCGGCGCAGCCAGGCGAACCATCCCTTGGAATCCTTGAGCATTCGCGCGACGACAACGGTGATGTTGTCCGGGCCTCCGCGCTCATTGGCGATGGCTGCCAGCTCTTCGGCGCCGCGTGTCGGATCGGTTTCGGCTTGCAGCACGCCCGCAATTTCCGGCTCGGTGACGACGCGTGTCAATCCGTCGGAGCACAGCATCAGAACGTCGCGCGGAAAAAGGACGTGCTCTTCCGCATCCACTTCGATCTCCGCCTGCGCGCCCAACGCGCGCAACAAGACGCTTTGCATTGCGCTCTCTTCCGCCTCCGCCGCAGTTAACATTCCGCGGCGCACCTGTTCTGCCACGAGCGAGTGGTCCCGCGTCAGCTGCAGCAGGGACCCGCCGCGCAGCAAATACGCGCGGCTGTCGCCGACGTGCGCGATGCTCAGCTTCGAACGGTCAATCCACGCCGCCGTCAACGTCGCCCCCATGCCGCGCTGCTCGGGATGCTCCTCGGCGGATTTGCAAATGTTCCGGTTGGCCAGATGCAGAGCCGTTGCGAGCCTTTTGGTCCTGGCGCTCCAGCCGGGCTGCACTTTCCCGAGCACTTTCGCCGCTGGATTGGCGTCCGCGTCGAGGCAATGCTGCACCACCGTTTCCACGGCCAGCGCGCTGGCAATTTCGCCGTGCGCTTCTCCGCCCATTCCGTCGGCCAGCACGTAAAGGTTCAGCGGCCTCACGATGCGGAAGCAATCCTCGTTGTTCGTTCGAACGCGACCCACGTCGGTCACGCCGGCACACACGATTTGCACACCTGCTCCGATTCTGCGCCTGAACGGGACACCCCTGCCTGCACCCCAAGCCTAGCGCCTGCTTCCACGCTAGCACACCCCAGCGACGGCCGAAGGGCCCTGAACCCTACTAATTACTCGCATTTACGCCACACGCCGCGCCCTGGAATTGCCCTGTTTTCTGTGACTTAACAGGCCAGTGGGCATGGCGGGAGGGCAGGGAACCGAAAGCCCCGCCATTGCCGAAACGAACCATCGGTTCTGGCATGCTATTCTCCCGAAGGGCCGCACCGGTCATGCTCACTTTTCTTCTCGCGCCATTCCTCGCGCTACTGCCCAGGCGGTGGCGGCGGTCCGGGCCAGCTCTCAAGTCCCGGGATCGGCGCGTCCCCTCGATCCTGAGCGGATTAGGCGAGTTCCTGCTTGCCCTGGTCGCCATGCTCTACTGGTATTCCTACTCCGTGAGCACCTGGGTTTCTCGCGGGTTGGACGTGGCCCTGGCTGGGAAAGCTGGTCCGGGCGTGAACGAACAAGAGATCGGCTTGATGGCCATCTTCCTGTTTGCCACGCACCCGCTCACCTGGTTGATTGCGTACTTCGCGGTCGAAGGCAGCGTCCGGCTCGTGGCGGCGGCCTTTGCGGAAAGCCATCTCGGAATTCTTCCGCTCTTTGTGCTGGATAAGGTTTTTCTGAAGATCACCGGGCAGAGCGGCCCGAGCGCCGCAGAACCGAGCGGCTACGCGGAAGGAAATTTCTCTTCCTATGTCGGAGCGCTCCGCGAAAAAGTCCGCGTTTCAAGAACCGCCAGCGTTCCCGACGAACTCTGCGTCTTCCAAGAAGGCCCGGAAGAATTTTTGGAAATCCGCGCTAGCCGCAGAAAACCGGATTGGACGGCTCCGCGAACCGTGAAAGTTCAAGATACTTTCTATCGGTTGGAGGATTGCTCCATGGGTTCGGGACCGCGGCCTTACCGCTATCGGTTGCGTCGCCTGTCTGCGGGGGTCATGAGCCGAACTGTTCTGGTGTATGCGCCGGAACCGGAGCCAGTTGTCTGTCAAAAATAAATCTCCTCAAGACGGATTCGACCGATCGCGCTCCGGTCTTTCCCCGGCACGAAGTTCTCCACTACAATTCAAGCATGGCTGTCCGCCGCCAATTTTTTTCCGCCGCCTGTTGGGTCGCGAGCAGCCTGGCTCCTGCCTTGGCGGCGCAGCAGGAGCCGCTCGCGCCTCCTGCGCCTGCCTCTGCCCGCATCCTGCTCTTGCCGCGGCGCATCGTTTCCGGGGAACGCGCTACGCTTGCCGTGCTGGATTCGAGCGGGCGCCTTACGCCGGGAGTCACCATCGATTTCTCGAACGGCGACCATCTCAGGACGGACTCGACGGGCCGGGCGCTTTTCGTGGCGCCGCTGAATCCCGGGGTCATTTACGGGTCGATTGCGGGCCGTCCGGGGCGCGCGTCGTCGGTGATCCTCACGCCGACCGAGGCGTCGGCACCCTCGATGGAAATCTCCGCGGCCCCACGGGTGGCTTCGCTGACCGACCGTTTTGAGATTTCCGGCAAGGGCTTCTGCGGCGATGCCGATTCGAATCAGGTCGCGATCGCCGACCACGGCGCGCTGGTGCTGGCGTCTTCTCCCGTTGCGCTCACGGTGCTCCCCCCGCTGGAGCTGGAACCTGGTCCGGCGAGGGTCACCGTCTCGTGCGCGAAACGCGATGCGCCAGGGTTCTCCGTGGTATTCGTCGAGCTCGAGTTGAAAGCCGATTCTTCACCGCTCAAGCGCGGCGAGCACCGCACGCTGACCGTGCGCGTGCGCGGCACCGCGGAAAAGATCTCGCTCGAGGCCCGCAACCTGGCTCCGGATATCGCGGAGCTTGAGGGAGGCAATCCGGTGCGGCGGCTGAGCTCGGGCGGGGAAGAAGAAAATGCCGCCGAGTTCGAGGTCGTCGGCAAAAAGAACGGCACCTTCGTCATCTCCATCCGATTGGTACCCGCGCTCGGCCGCCCCGACCGCCGCTAGTCACAAGCATGGCTGCCAAGGTGCTTTAGCCCCGCCACCATCGCCACCCGCCTGAGCGGAGGAATCTCTGAATTCTCGGCGGTCGCTTCTCGCTCTGCGGTTAGCGAGACCGGGGCAAATCGAGCGGGGAAAGGCGTGATAGACTCCGCTGGTCCGGGGCGAACGACGGCTCGAGCCAGATAGGCAGGCTTGCTTCGGCTGCCGGCGCGGACTACGCAAGCGGGGAGAGAACGCGGAATTCCGGCCCAAACGAGGAGAACAACATGAAACGGATTGGCGTATGGGTGTGCGTTGTCGGGTGCGCAGCTTGCTTTTCAGCATGGCCGGCCGGCGCCGCTTGTGCGGTGCTGGCCTCGGCGCAGGGGGACTGTGTTTTAGGGAACGCACCGCGGGGCGAAGGGAAATTCACCGGGCAGATCACCCAAACGCCGGCGGCGAACACCTTTGAGGTAGTCGCCGGGAAGCAGAGCGCCACAATCAGCTACGGCAGCGCAGTTTTGGTGTGCGAGAACGGGCAGCCGGGTTCCACGAGCGCGCTGGTGGCCGGAGCCACAGTGGTGGTATTCGGGCCCATGCGAAGCCAGGGAGGAGACCGCTACGAACTGAGTGCCACGAAAATTCTTGTCACCGGAACGGCTCGCGCCAATCTGCGCTTCGCCCCTTCCGGGTCAGCCGCGGCGAGCCCCGGCGCCGCCGGCATGCCGGGCGGAGAACGGAGCCCGAACACGTCGCTTGCGGCGGGAGGACAGAACCGTCCCGGCGCTTCGAACCTGCCGGGCACGATTGCGTGCACCGCGTTGGAATTCAGCGTGAGCGTGCGTGATGCGGCGACGGGCAAGGCGATGGGAAGGGCCTCGACCAGCCCGATCGTTTGCCGCAAGGCTGCGGACCAGGTGGCCGTGCAACTGATCGAAGCGGCGGCAACGGGCCGGCGTATGGCGAACCTTACATTGAGCTGGCAGAACCAAATCGCGGTCAAGCTGACCGAAGCCGAAGTGACCGGCGTGCAGTTCAAGGTCGACAATGGCGCCGAAATCGCGGAGATCACCTTCGCCTACCAGAAGGTTGACCTGGAGCACACGCCGAGCGGGACACACGTGGCTTTCTAAACAGGTCGGGATTCAAGCCGATTTTTTGGAGCTGGCGGCTCGGCCGGCATTGGCTTCGGCGGTGAAGCGGAGCAGACTCTGGCCGTTTTCAAGGGCGGGCTCGGAGGGGTCCGGCGCGAGCATTCCTTCGAGAGTATCGTGTGTTTTCTCGAGCAGCTTGTCGGCGTCGCCGTAGCTTTGCGCGGCTTTTTTCAAATGCGTGCCCATAACTGCGAACTTATCGCCAAATTTTTCTAGTTGTTTCTCCAACCCGGAAAGGCTCCCAAGAAGGCGCCGGACGTTGTCTTCGGTTTGCATGCCGCGCAGGCCCATGGCGATCACGCAAAGGTGGGCGTACAGGGTGTTCGGGGAGACCGCGATCACCTGTCTTTCGCGGCAGTAGGCATCCAAAGGCTGGCCTTTGGAGTCCGTGGTCATCAGAAGTTCGTAGTAGACGCTTTCCGAGGGCACAAACATCAGTGCCAGATCGAGCGTGCCTTCCTCCGGCACGATGTATTTTTTGGCGATGGCGTCGGCGTGGCCTTTCACCGCGTTGGCAAAGGCGCGGCGCGCTTCGTCTCCCTCACTGGAGATGCGGCGGTAGGCATCGAGCGGGAACTTGGAATCGATGGCCATCCGTTTCTTGTCGCGGAGGAAAATGACGGCGTCCGCCGCTTCTCCGCTGCTGAAGCGGTACTGCGTGGCATAGAGGCCGGAAGGCAAAGAGTCTTCGAGCAGACGCTCGAGGGTGATTTCACCGAGCGAGCCGCGCGACTTCGCGCCGCCCAGGATTCCTTCGATGGTCTCGGCGGCTTGCGACAACTGCGCGCTGGCCTCATGGACTTCTCCGAGCTGCCTCTGGATCTGGCTGATTTGATCGCGGGCATTGTTGAGTTCCGCAGCCATGCGCGCTTGCGCGTCGGAGGCCAGCTGGCCGGTGATTTGGGCGGAGTTCTTGACCGCTTCCTGAAGGGCCGGGGTGACGCTGTCGAGCCTTTGTGCCACGCTCTTGGCGATCGCTTCCATCTGCCCGGTGCCCTTGGCCTGGGCCGTGGCCATGGTCTGCAAGTCATGGCGCAATTCGTTCATTTGAGATTCGAAGGTTTCGTTCTTTCGGCGGCTTCCGAGGCTCTCGACGACCAGCCAGAGAACGGCCAGCGTCACCACGATGGCTACACCGATGAGCACTCCGGTCATTGGTTCTCCCAGATCATGACGGGAAACGGTGTTCTTACTTTAGCAGAGGTGGAAAGTCGAAGGCTGAAAGTTGTAGGTCGAAAAAAAGGAGCGGTGGGCAGGGAAAGAGGTAGCATCTCCCGGGCCCCGATCGGAATCGGGGCCTCGGAGCACCACCGGAAGGTCCGGGCTACCAGTTCAGCTTTAGAGCAAACTGGAACTGGCGTGCATCGTAGGACGCGCTGGGCTGGCCGGCGGTGCAAGTTGCGCCTGCGAGCGGGTCGCAAAGCTGGTTGACCGCGGCAACGTTGGTGCGATTGAAGAGGTTGAAAGCGTCGGCGATGACATCGAGCTTGAGCCGTTCGCCAAGGGAAATCCGCCGCGACAGGCGCATGTCCCACTGGAAGAAATTGGGCATGACGAAGCTGTTCCGGCCCAGGTTGCCGATGCAACCGGCCGGGGGCGAAACCAGCGGAACGGTGAAGGCGCTGCCGCTGCCGTTCAAGCATACATTCGCGGGCCCAAAGGCAACGCCGGGAATGTAGACCGATGTGGTGCCCGCCGCGCCGCTCGCCGCGACCGAAGGACGGGCCTGGGACGCGCCGAGGTCCAGCCGCGTGTCTTCGCCGGTGATCACGTTGAACGGGCGGCCGGAAGAAAGCTCGACGATCGGCGAAAGCGTGAAGTCGCCGAGGAAGTGCTTGAAGACACCATCTCCGGATTTGGCGCTGCCCGACTGGAAGACCGCGCTGGTGACCCAGCGATGACGCTGGTCGTTATCGGAATTGGCGCGTTCAAGGAAAGGAAAGCGGCTGTCTTGCGGCTCGAGCGGAGATTGCAAGTCCGTCGAGTCGTCGATGGAGTGAGAGAAGGTATAGCTCGACAGCAGCTCGAAGCCCCGGGAGAAACGCTTTGACAGATTGAACGTCACCGCGTTGTACCAGGAATTGCCGGTCGAGAGCTGCGCGTCCACGCTGTTGAACGGCACGGGAACGCCGAAGCCCTTGGGATATCCGGCCATGGTGGCAAGCGCCACTTGCGTGGGATAGCCCCCTACCAAGCCGGCGAACGAGGGGTTGGGACCAGAGGGCCGGAAGAAATTGAAAAACGCCGGCGTGCCCACGAAACCCACGGCCGCTGCCGCAGGACAGTTGCCAGCGGCGAAGCCCTGCCCCAGTACCCCGGGGGCAATCAGCAAAATGCTGCCGCTTCCCTGGTTTACGCACGAACCGGGCGTGCCGTTGCCGGTGGGCACGGCCACGGTGAGCGGATTGCTCACGCTAAGCCCGGAAGCGGCGGCGTTGAACGCATTTTGCGCCAAGAGCTTGGGATCGGTGGTGTTGAGGTCGATGGGCCGGTTCAAATGCAAGCCGCGGGTCCATTGATAGGCGAGACTGAATTTCCAGGAGCCGGCGATCTCCCGCTCGACCGTCACATTCGCCTGTTGCGCATAAGCGTAAACGAAGTTTTTCGCGATGGGCAGGGTGAACGGCAGAATCGGGAGCGGGAATCCCGCTTGCAAGTAGGCTTGGTTGGCAAAAATGGACCCGGGAGCGAGAGGATTAAAGCGTTGCTGGCTTGGCAAATAAAACATGTTCGGCAGCGCGTTCAGAACGCCCTGGAAGATGGAGGAGCCGTTGAGGTTGGTTGGAGAATCCAAGCCATTGCCGCAGACCGGCGTTTGCGGCAGGAGTCCGCAAGCCGACGCCGTGCCTCCGGTGGAAATCAGTTGCACGGAGCGGCCGCCGTCGGCGGTGACGGAGTCGAAAGCGGTGGCTAGCAGCGGGTGGTCATAGAACATGCCGTAACCGGCGCGGATGACCGTCTTGCCGTTTCCCGCCGGGTCCCACGCCAGACCAACACGCGGGGCCACGTTTTTGTAGTCGCGTGGAATCCCTTCAACCACCCCGAGGGCCTGTTCCGCGGCGGCGTTGACCGCCGTCGCGGGCGCAAAGAGCGGGCTGATTTCGAGGTCGTAGCGCACGCCGTAATTGACCGCGAGATGCCGGTTCACGCGCCAACTGTCCTGGGCAAAGAACCCCATGGGCTTGTTGTCGAAGGGTTCGTTGGAGTTCCCGATTCCCTGGATGTAGGAGGTTGGAACCCCGAGACCGTAAGACTGCAAAGCCGTGGTGCCGGGCAGGGAGATGCCCGCGACGCTATTCGGAAAGCCAAAGGTGGACGCCGAAAACCCGCCAAAATTGACATCGCCGCCGAAGTCGAGTTCGAAGATCTGCGCCTTGTTGGAGCGCAGTTGGATGAGATTGTAGTCGCCGCCGATTTTGAAGGTGTGGCTGCCGCGGATGAGTGTCACGTTGTCTGTGAATTCAAAGCGGCGCTCGATGCGGTCGACCGTGGAATAAGGCTCGCGGCCGAAGTAAGCGTACCCGGGAATATTGACGCCGATGTCGGAACCGCCCGGGAGCTGCGAATAGCCAAAATGCAAACCGCGGCGAGCAATTTGCGTGCGGAATTCGTTAAACGTTTTGTCGCTTACGATGGTGTCGTGCTGAAACGTGGCGTTGAGATCGCGATATTGGTCGTAACCGGCACGCGAGCCGGAGTTTTGCCCGAACACCTGATTCTGCGAGGTCGACGGAAGCCCGGTAACCAGCGAGGGTGACACGCCGACGCGCAAAAAGGAATTGTTGCGATTGTTCCAGCGCTGGTCGAGGCGAGCGGACCACAAGCTGGTCTTTTCCATGACCGGGTAATTGCCGCGGATGGAGTCCAGACCGACATAGGAAGCCGGAAGCGGCGCGAGGCCAAAACCGGAAGGGCCGCACGCGACGGCATTCACAACCGTTCCAGCGGGACACCTGACGGGGACCGGGAAGCGCGCTCCGGGTCCCGGATTTGGAAATCCGAATCCCTGGGCGACCGCGCCAAAATCCAGGCGGTTGAGCGCCACGCTCGACGCCGAGCCCATGAAGACTCCGTACTGCACACCAAGCGTTTCGAGCGAGGAGTTGCCCGAGGTCAGCAGCGCGCCGACGGCCGCCGCTTGGGGCCCGGTCAATTGCACCTGAAGGGGCCCGCCGGGGGTCGGCAAGGTCACCGGTACCAGGCTGAAGTTGCCGATGCCGATGCTGGAAAACCCGGTTTCCTCGCGCTGCGTGTATTCGTAGGAGAAGAAGTAAAACGTCTTGTCTTTCTTCAATGGACCGCCGAACGTCAGGCCGCTCTGCGTCCGCGTGTAAGCCTGTTTGACGGGATCAAGTGCGCCGGTTGTCGGATCGATTTGGCCTGAGAAAGCGTTGCGCGCTTGAAAGGCCTTGTTCCGGAAATAGCCAAAAGCGTCGCCGTGAAATTCATTGCTTCCACTCTTCGTTACGATGTTGACCACGCCGCCGGTGGCCCGGCCATATTCCGCGTTGTAGTTGCTCAGGATGAGCTGAAACTCCTGCACGCCCTCCTGCGAAATCGTGGAGCGAATCCCGTTAACCGAGTTGTCGACCGCGTCGGCACCGTCCACGCTGACCATATTGCCGCGGGCCCGCGCGCCACCGATGCTCAGCCCGCTGTTGGGAGCCGGGCCGATGGTGGGTGCCATGTCACGCGTGGTCTGCGAATTGGTGAGCGTAAAGTTGATGTAGTTGCGGCCATTGATGGGCAGGTTGTCGATGCGGCGCTGCTCGACAGTATCGGACACTTCGGTTTTGGTGGTTTCAATCGGGGCGGTCTCCGTCGAGACCATGACCGTTTGCTGCATGCCTTTCAGTTCCAGGCGGGGATCAAAGGAGGCGCCTTCGCCCACGGTCAAAACGATCGAAGCATTTTCATAGAGCGCCAAGTTGACGCCACCGTCCACGGTCAATTTGTATTGGCCGGGAGGAATTCCCACCAGGTTGTAGCGGCCGCTGTCGTCGGTGACCGCGGTGCGCGTTGCGCCGGTAGCCGCGTTGGTCAGCGTTACCTTTGCGCCCTTCACGCCGAGATTCTGCGGATCGGAAACCGTGCCCGAAAGAGTCGCGGTATTCACTTGGGCCGACCCGATCGCCGAACCGCCCAGGGCCAGCAAAACCAGCAACACTCCTTCAAACATGAACCGAAACGCCGCCAAAGCGCACACCCGTTGCCTGCGTTGCATGAGTCTTCCTCCTGTGGTACCTGAATCTACCGCTACCCCTAGCGGTGGCGAGCTGGCCACGCCGCTTCACACCGAAACAATTGAATACAGGGCTTTTACTGCAATAGAGCCCGGCTTTCAACTGAAAACTTCTTTGCCGCTTGTCTTTCAGGTCAAGTCCCCGAGGTCGACGGGAGCAGCATGGTGCCGAATGGGACCATGGGGCAAGCGACAAGACGAGAAACGAAGGAAAAGGGAGGCAGTGTCGCTTCTTGTCGCCACCCCCGGGGCCGAGCAGGTCAACTCGCCCCGACTGGAGGTCGACCTCGGAGCCCACACCGCGAAAGGCTCAAGCGGCAAGTCGCAAAGGGTTGTAAAAGCTAGAGTTGAAGGTGGCGCTGGACGAACTTGCGGAGCCGCTCGCGGTCTTCGTCGCGCATGTGGACGAATTCAACGCCGGTGCCGTCCTCGCCGATATTGCGGACCACCGCGGTGAAAATGATTTTGCGAAGGCCGGCGCGCATCTCGAGCTTGATGGAGTCGCCCACCGCCAGTTTTCCCGGAGACTCGAGGTACGCGCCTCCCAGGCTGATGCTCTTGACGCGGGCGAGGCGGGCGCGGCGGGCGGGCGCTCCTTCAATCTGCGCGCGCAGCGGCGACTCGAGCAGCACGCGGACATAGCGGCGCGGAACGAGGTATCCCGAGCTCGCTTGGGTCGGTGCACCGAAGGCAGCGGCAGCTTGCTTGAACGAAGGCCGATTCTCGATCAGGGCTAAGGCGTCTTCGGCGGCAGTGCGCAAACCCGCGGGCTCCGCATAGGCCAGGCCGTCGCGCTTCGCTACGAGGGTCTCGAGGAGTTCCGCGGCATCGGTCGCGCGCATGCGCCCGAGGGCTTCTATGGCCTTGATGCGGACAAACTGGTCGCGCAAAACTTCGTGTTCCCCGGCGGCGATTTCCAAAAGTTGCGGGACCGCGGCGGCTTCCTGCGCCAATCCGATTTGGTCAATCATCATGGGCACAACCATAGGGTGCGCGTCCGAGAGGATTGCGGAGAACACGAAAGCCACGCTTTGCGTCGAGGCGGAATTAGAGGGCCGCGAGAGTTCGCTCACCGCCAGATCCTGAAGATTCCATTCCCAGCTCGCAATGGCGCGTGCGAGGCCGCGGAGCAAACGCTCGGGGTCGGCGACCGCCAGGAGCTTGACTGCCGCGGTCACGCGCTGGCGGCGGGCCTCGTATAACCGCGTTTCGAGAAGGTTAAGGACCGGTACGCCGATGGTACGCAGGAGGCGAGCCATCGCCGGCAGCATTTCTGCCCCTCGGGGTTCCGTCAAAAGCACCGTCAAACGGTCGAGCAAACGGTCCGGATCGCGCTGCAAGAGCCGGGGAAGAATCGGATCGAGCGGCCGTTTCGCGAGCGAAGCGTCCACCAGCAAGAACCAGCGGTCTTGCGCAACCAGGCGGGTTGCCAGAGCAGCCATGTGTTCGTGTTCTTTGTCGCGCGGCGCGCGCTCGAGACCGGTGAGGATGCATTCGAATCCCAAATAGTCGGCGCGATTCACGGCGATGCGCCCGAGAGCCTCGACCAGGGCGGCGAGCAGCGCGGCCGTCTCCGGAGCCGTTTCCGCCTGCAGAGTTTTCATGGCCGAGCGGCTCAACTCCTCTGGCAATTGGTTCGGCCAGAGGGATTCGAGAATAGGGACAAGCTCATTGAGGCCGGCCGCCACGGAACGCCTCGCCGAGGCGTCGGAAAGTTCCAGACGACGCAGATAATTCAGCACAATGTTTCGCGCTTCGCGCCGAGGAGCGTCCGCACCGGTGTCGACGAGGTGGCCAAGAGTTTGCCGCAAGGCTGCGACCGGAACGCACCATACGTCCGGTCCGCGAACGACGGCTGATTTTTCCCGGGCGGGCAGCTCCAGCCAGAACCGGTCGATCAACTGCTCCAGATGCGTGTCGGCCGCCCAAGCGACCGCCAGCGAGGACAGGTGCTGCGAGGCATGAGGACCGGTGTAGGCGCCGGATTCCACCAAGACGTCCGCAAAGCGGTGGAACGCCGTACGGACGGAGGGAGGATCGAGCGAGCCGCCGGCGAACTCGGCGCTGAGAAATTCCAGAATCATGTTTTCCGAGAGCCGCAGCAGGTACGGAAGAGGTTGCTCGCCGTCGCGCGGAGCGTACTGCGAGACCGAGTGCAGCAGCGTGCGCACGCTCTCGCGGCTGGCTTCCTCCATCGCACCGTGAATGGCGCGCGCCGCTTCTTCGGGAGAAAGGCCGCGCGCGGTCTCGAGCGGCGGTGTAAGGCACGCGAGCAAGCGCAGCGTGGCCATCAAATCTTCAATGTCCGGCGCTTTGATGGGCGAGTCCGCGGTTTCCCGGGGAGTATGGCCACCATAGGCGACCAGGGCGCCAATCAGGCTCGCCAGCACGGTGTCCACTTTGCGGTCGGTGTGTGTGTTGACCGAAATGCCTTCCACACGATTCTCCCGGAGGCGGGCGGGCCACCATGCAGTGCGGGGGTCGCTTGCAGGCTCCTCTGACTTTAGCAATGACTCTCTCATCAATCGCACGATCGTGTCCAGTTCACCCACGTGGAATTTCCTCGAGAAGACCAGGGTCGAGACGCCCACGCGCTGCAAATCCGCGGCCAGCGCCTGCATCTCTCCACGCGCATCCGGCAAGTGTCCCTCGCTTATGTGGTGAGCGACGATTCCGCCGCGCTCGATGCGAATCTCGAGCCCTTCGAGCGACTCCGCGACTTGCCTCAGGGAATCGTAGGCACTGTCCAGGCTGTCGAGCCGGCTGGGGTGATTCTTCTCATAGAGCCGTTCCGACCGCAGCAGCAGATGGAAGTTGCGAAGCGCGCGATGAACCTCGACGGGTCGATGATCCGCGTTTGCGGGCAGCGAGGTCGAGATGGCGGCTGCGCTGCCAGCCGCTTTGGCGGCCGGATCGCTCGTCGGGTTCGGCCGTCGGCCGCGCCCACCGACATTGGCTGGCAATGTGGCTTGAAAAGCCAAACTCATCCTCCCCCAACGCTAACTTCTCGAACCTCTCCGGCGTTCGCCGACATGCCGACAAAACCTACGCGTTCATCAAGCAACTGTGCAACCTTACGGGGAATGGGATAAACCATTTAGAATGAGCGGGGAGGACAATGACGTTCTTGCCCTGAAAACAGATCTCGGTAACAAATGGTTACGTTTCAGGTAGCCCCCGAAGAGCCTGTTCGGTCCAGCGGAAAACGGCCGAGACGGCAACGGCCGCCTACCTTTGCCGCAGAGTCTCGTTGATCGGGACCGTGCCCCCTTCGCTGGCCTCGACGGTCCGCTTCGCGAGCTGGTACCCATCGAGCCGGAGGGTGATCGTGTGGATCCCCGAAGGTATCTCGACGCGTGCCGGGGTGAACTGTCCGGTGGAATTGCCGTCCATGATGATTTCCGCACCTTTGGGATTGCTTGTGACTTGCGCCCAGGCAACGCGTGCAGCCGATCTTTGCGTCAGGGACACGTTGAGTGGCGTTTGAATATCGATCACTTGAATTTTCCCGGAATAGGGTTCGTAGCCGGACAGCCGCAACACCAGGTTGTACTGCCCCGGAGCGAGCGGCAGCGCGACGGGAGTCTGGCCGGCCTGCTTTGCGCCGTTGATGAACACGTCAGCTCCGGGGGGCTGCGTGCTGATGAATATGCCCCTGGCGAGCGGTTCGAGCTTGATCTTTTGATCCTGCGCCTCGTCGCCTTTGATCTCGAGCGCGGTTTGCACCGGTTGATAGCCGTCCTTTTGCACTTCCAGGCTGTAGCGTTGCGGCTTGAGATTGTTAAAGCTGCAAGGCGTCTCGCACTTGTTCAGGGCATGGCCCGCCGGTCCGTGGAGAACCGCCCTGGCCCCGATCACGTCGGTCATGACGTGGATCGCGCCGCGGCCTGCGGGCGGAACCGGATGGCTGGTATCGTCGGTGCCGGCTCTCGGGGATACGGCGGCATCGTCGTACTCGATGTGATCGGTGACATGCACGCTTGCCGGCCGATTGCGAAGGAATTTCAGGAGTTCGCCGTGTTCGGCGGGAGGGAGTTTGCCGACCAGAGTCAACGTATTGCCGGTGCCCTGCACTTTCGCGCGTCCGCCAAGTCCTTTTTCCGAGATGGCTTCCTCAATGCGGCCTTTGTATTCCGCGGCCGTGGGGCTGAGCGAATTGTCCGATCTCCTTGGCGCGGGCTTTGCCGGCGAAGGATCTACGGATTTCGGTTCGGCCGCGGTGTCCGGAGCGCCCGCCCGAGCCTCGTTGTGGGCCTGCGGACCGGCGCTCGGGCCGGGGCCGCCGTCAGAATTGTCAGAGGCAGCTTGCGGCCCGGGTTCGGCGGGAGTGGACGAAGCAGTTTCTTTGACCTGGGCGTTATGTAGGGCACGCGCGGCCTCAAAAACGGGTTTGATCTTGTTTGCGCCGTAAGCGATCACGCCGAGAAGCAACAACGTCGCGAAAATCGAGCCGACAATGCTCTTTTTCTTGGGAGGCGCGACAGGGGTTGCCGGAACCGCTCCGGTGCGGCGAACCACGGGAGTCTGTCCCGGGGAAACGGCCCGCGCGCTTAGCTCACGCGCCGTAGCAATAACTGTCGGATCATCCGTGACGCGTGCCTGCCCGGTATGCGTCTGGCCTGGAAATCCGTGGCCGCCCCCATGGCACGACTCGACCGTTGCCGCAGGAGAGCCGCCGCCCAGGACCACCGTGGAGTTGGGGTTACCTCCGGCAATCCCTTGCGCCCGGAAATTGCGCAGCTCTTCCAGCATTTCGCGGCAGCTTTGATAGCGCTGCTCGGGTTCTTTCGCGAGGGCCTTCATCACCACCGTGCTGATGCCGGGATGAATCGAGGGATCGATCTGGCGCAGCGGAACGGGCTCCTCGTTAACAATCTTATAGATGACCGTGGTGATGTTCTGGCCGGGAAAAGGCTTTTCGCCGCTAATCATTTCATAAAGCATGACACCCAGAGAGAAGATATCGCTGCGGCCATCCACGGCGCGCCCCTTCACTTGCTCCGGGGACATGTAACTGGGTGTGCCCATGACGTGCGAAGTTTGCTGCGTGCTGCCGAACTGCAAGATCTTGGCCGTACCGAAGTCGGTGATTTTGACGGTGTCGTCGGCGGTGAGCATCAGGTTGGCGGGTTTGATGTCGCGGTGGACGACGTTGCGCTCATGGGCAAATTGCAAGGCGTTGCAGGTCTGGTCCATGATGCGCAGCGTGCGGGGCAGGGGGAAGGAATGTCCGCCGTCCAGGAGCGCTTGCAGGCTCTTGCCCTCCACCAACTCCATGGTGATGTAGTACCAGCCGTCCTCTTCGCCGGCGTCATAGACCACCACAATGTTGGGATGAGTGAGCAAGCCGGCGGCGCGCGCTTCGGTCTGGAACCGCGCCAGGAGTTCGGCGCGCTTGAGCCCGGTGCCTTCTTCGCTGAGGCGGATGGTTTTTACGGCAACGGTGCGGCCGATGACCGGGTCGACGGCCTTGTAGACGATGCCCATGGCGCCGCGGCCGAGCTCGCCGACGATCTCGTATCTTCCGGCTTTGCTTACCGTTTCCATCTCGAAGGCAGACGACGCGGCGTCAGCGAGGGCCTGACGTTGTTTGCGGACCTATGTCCGCGGACACCCGGGCGCCCTGCTTGGCAAAGTACCGAGCGGAATTTCTCGAGGTCAACGCTACGGGCGTACCAGTGTTTCGGACTCGATACTTGGCTGTTTGGGCGGTCCGCAAAAACTTACCCCGAGTCGTTCGACGAGCGAGGGTGACGCTCCCCGGCGGAAGCGTGCAGCTAAGGCGTTAGTCGCTGTAGCCGTGAGAATCCTTATCCACGGCCACTTTGCCAGCGAAGGAGCGGTAGACAAACGTGAAGTAACCGGCGGCCAGAATCACGCCGAGGACCCACCAGACCAGCGCAATCTTCAAGCCATAGCGGCCGGCTTTCGAATTGTCGACTGTCAGCGAGTAGCGGGGATTCCGCGCCGGCAGCACCAGGGGATAAAGACCGAAGGCCACGCTCGCGAGCATGCCCGTCAAATACGCGCAAGAAGCGAGGAACGCCCTTGGTTCGTTGCGCCTTCGCAATTCGAACGGAACGCCTGCCAGTCCGGCCGCGGCGAGCAGAGGAAAGAGCAAGCCCCACGGCCGGCGAAAGAAATTGGCGAGGACTTGAGGCTGCAAGCGAAACGTTGCGGCGGTGACCAGCGCGGTCAGCGCAAGCACGCCCCACCAACTGCGGGCGGCTAATTTTCCGGCACGCGAACTGACTTGACCGCTCGTTTTCATCTGCACCCAAAGCCCACCGTGCATTACCAGCGCGAGCAAGGCCAACACGCCCACGAAAATGGTGTACCAGTCCAGAATGCCGGTCTCCTCTCCCAGTTGAAAATTGGTCCACAGAGGCTCAAAGAAATAGCCGCTCGAATCGAGCGGCACACCCCGAACGACGTTGCCGAGCGCAGCGCCAAAAAAGATCGCGAGCAGCAAGCTCGAACTGCAAAAAAGGAAATCCCAGAAAGGGTCCCAGACCGCGCTCTTGATACGATTCCGGAATTCGATCGAAGAACCGCGCAGAATGAGCAGCCACAAGACGATCATCAGCGGCAGGTAGAATCCGCTAAAGCCGCTGGCATAAAGCGCAGGGAAGGCAAAATACAGCGTGCCACCCGCGGCCACCAGCCAGACTTCGTTGCCATCCCATACCGGGCCGATGCTCGCCAAAATCTGCCGGCGCTCTTCCTCGGTTTTCGCCGCGAGGAGGTGAATGGCCCCGGCGCCGATGTCGAAGCCGTCGAGCAGCACGTAAACGGCTATCATCATCGCGACCAGGCAGAACCAGACCGTCTCCATGGCTCCTTCAATCCGCCGCTCGAGCGAAATCGCCGTGACCGTTTTCTCGGGGCTCCGGGCCGCGTTCAATCTCGCGATGAATCAGAAACAGCCACAGAATCGACAGTACCGCATACAGGCCCATGAAGCCGATGAGCGTGAACCAGGCATTGCCCGCGGCTACCCGCGGAGAAACTCCTTCGGCGGTGCGCAGCACTCCATAAATCAACCACGGTTGCCGCCCCAGTTCCGCGGTCATCCAGCCGGCGGTGTTGGCGATGTAAGGCAGGGGCACGCAAAGCATGAGGATCCAAAGCATCCCGCGTGAGCCGTAAAGCTTGCCGCCCCGGAGCAGAATCGCAGCAACCACCATCACCGCGATGAATATCGTGCCCAGGCCCACCATCACGTGGTAGCTGTAATACAGGAGCGGGATCTGATCCGGCCAGTCGGTCTCTGGGAACTCCGCGAGACCTTTTACGTCGGCCCTCCATTTGCGGTAGGTGAGGAAGCTCAGCATGTTCGGCACTGCCAGAGGATTGTCCAGCCGCCGTTTCTCCACGTCCGGCTGGCCCAGAATCGCGAGCGGCGCCCCCGGTTGCGATCGGAAAAGCCCTTCCATGGCGGCAAGCGTCGGCGGTTGCTGGTACGCGATCATTTTTCCCTGCATGTCTCCGGTAGGGAAGAGCTGCAACAGAGCGGCGATACTTCCGACAAGGACTCCGGTTCGAACGAAAGTGCGCCCGTAACTTTCGTGGCGCTCGGTCAGCAAATAAAACGCCCCCACGGCAGCCATCACGAAGCATCCGGTCTGCACCGCGCCAAGCATGGTGTGCGCGTACTGCCACAACGCCCATTTGTTCACCAGCAAATCCCGGAAACTGGAAAGCGCAATTTCGCCGCCCGGACTCAGGCGGTATCCCCCGGGATGCTGCATCCAGGCATCCGTTGCGACGATGAAATAGCCGGAGAGCCAGGATCCCAGAAACACCAGAAACGCCGAGCACCAATGCCCCAACGGCCCGAGCCTCTTCTCGCCAAAGAGAAATAAACCGAGGAAGCTCGATTCCAGAAAAAAGGAAAAGACCCCTTCCATCGCCAGGGTCTGGCCGATGACGCCTCCCGCGGCCCTGGAAAACGCCGCCCAATTGGTGCCGAACTGAAATTCCATGGGGATCCCGGTGACCACGCCTGAACGCCCAGCGCTTGTCCCATCACTACCTCGTCGAAACGGCGGTGAATTCCTTCGGTCGAGGCTTTGTCTCGATCGTAGGGTACGAGCGGCAAAAAACTTGCGCATTGATCATCCCATTTTCAAAGCTGCCCATCGAAGCATTTTCCTGCGGTCCTCGTGGCAGGCCTCTGTAAAACGAGGCCGGAACCTGCCGCATTCCGCGTGCTATAATGCGGCGCTTGCGCTTTTCGCTCCTTTCCTGTCGAGCCTCACACGACGGTGTGTTTCCGCCGTGCTCTTGGAGGTTCCCATGGCCGCTATCTATAACCCCCAGATGCCATCGCGGCTCGCCGGCAATTTTCGGGGCCGCGCGCTGCTTGAAACGCCAGCCCTAAACAAGGGCACGGCCTTCACCTCGCTCGAACGCCAGGCTTTGGGGCTGGACGGATTGCTTCCGCCGGCTGTCGAAACCATTGAAGAGCAGTCCTTCCGGGCTTACAAGGCGTATCTTCGCAAGCCCGACGACCTAGAGCGCCATATTTACCTCCGGCAATTGCAAGACACCAACGAGGTGCTCTTCTACCGGCTGCTTCTGGATCACATCGAGGAGATGCTGCCCATTGTGTATACCCCGGTGGTGGCCGAGGCCTGCCAGGAGTTCAGCCACATTTACCGCCGTCCGCGTGGCTTGATCATCTCCTATCCGTTGCGGGACCACCTCGAGAGCCTGCTCGACAACCGTCCTAATAAAGAGGTGAGTGTGATCGTGGTCACCGATGGAGAACGCATTCTGGGGATCGGAGACCAGGGGGTCGGCGGGCTTGGAATCCCTATCGGCAAGCTGTCGCTCTACACCCTGATCGGCGGGATCCCGCCCGCCGAGACTCTGCCTATCGTTCTGGACGTAGGAACAAACAACGAGGAAAGGCTCGCGGATCCCGAATACCTGGGATGGCGGCATGAGCGAATCAGCGGAGACGCATACTACGATTTCGTCGATCGTTTTGTGCAAGCGGTGAAAAAGGAGCTGCCGGATACGCTTTTGCAGTGGGAAGACTTTTCCAAGGCGCACGCGCGGCCGATTCTGGAGCGCTATCGCGATCAGCTTGTCAATTTCAACGACGACATTCAAGGCACCGTGGCGGTCACCGCCGGAGCGGTTTTTTCCGCGGTGCGCGCTTCGGGCGAGCGACTGCGCGATCAGCAGGTGGTGATGCTGGGTGCCGGCTCGGCCGGAGTTGGCGTCGCCGATTCGCTCTGCGAGGCTCTGGTTGCCGATGGATTATCCGAAGCGGAGGCGCGCCGGCGCTTCTGGCTCATCAACAGCGGTGGATTGCTCGATTCCAGGCGGACGGACTTGTCCGAAGAGCAGCGCGTGTATGCCCAGCCCGCCGAGCGCCTCGGGGATTTCACACCTTCGCTGGAAAACCAAGGGATGGGCCTCAGCGACGTGATTCACAAAATGGACTGTACGATCCTCGTCGGGCTCTCGACTCTCCCGGGGGCCTTCACGGAATCGATCGTTCGCGAAATGGCCCGCAAGTGCAAGCGGCCGATTATTCTGCCGCTGTCCAATCCGACCTCGAAGGCGGAAGCGGTTCCCGCGGACCTGCTGCGCTGGACCGATGGCCGCGCCTTGATCGCCACCGGCTCGCCGTTCGCTGATGTTGACTACCAAGGCCGCAGGGTCCGCGTTTCCCAATGTAACAACGTGTTCATCTTCCCCGCTATGGGGCTTGCGGTGTCCGCGACCCGGGCGAGGCGCGTCACCGACGGCATGTTCCTGGCCGCGGCGCGCGCGCTCGCCCAGCATTCTCCCGCGCTCGAGGATCCGGCGGCGCCTTTGTTGCCTGCGTTGGCCGCGCTTCGCGGCGCCACGGTCGAAATCGCGGTTGCCGTGGGGGAACAAGCGCAGCGTGAGGGATTGTGCGTCAAGTCTTCTCCAGAATCCTTGCGCAATGCGATCATTTCTTCGCAATGGGCGCCCGTCTACCCGTCCTATTTGTGAGGGATTCGCGACCTTATTCCTCCTTTAGCCGTGGGCAGCCGATCCAGAGTCTCGTTGCACCCTCGCATCGGAGGACTCCATGAAATATGACGCCATCGTGATCGGCTCCGGCCAGGCCGGCAACCCCCTCTGCTATCACCTTGCGGACCGAGGATGGTCGGTCGCCCTTGTGGAGGAAAGGAATCTAGGAGGAACGTGCATTAACGTGGGATGCACACCGACGAAGACCATGGTGTGGCGGGCGCAGGTCGCGCATTACGCGCGAAACGCAGAGCGCTGGGGTGTGCATGTTTCGGGGGTCGCTGTGGATTTGGCCAAAATCGTGGCGCAAAAAGATGAGGTCGTGCTGAGCTTTCGCGGCGGCCTCGAGAGGCGCGTGGATGAGCGAAAGAATCTTCGCCTTTATCGCACCCGAGCGCGATTTGTTGCGCCACATCAAGTTCAGGTCGGGGAAGAAATCATCGAAAGCGAAAAGATTTTCATTAACACCGGCGGCCGCCCGGGGATCCCGGCGATTCCCGGACTGCGCGATGTGCCCTTTCTCACCAACGAATCGATCATGCAGCTGACTACCATCCCAGAACACCTGCTTATTCTTGGCGGCGGCTATATCGGCCTCGAATTCGGGCAAATGTTCCGGCGTTACGGAAGCCGCGTAACCATCATCCACAACGGGGCGCAGATTGTGCCGCACGAAGATCCGGAAATTGCCGCCGAACTGCAGAAAGCCTTGGAAGGCGAAGGCTTGGAGTTTGTCTTGAATGCCCGCACAGAAGCGGTGCGCGGGAAGAGCGGTCGGATCACTCTCTCCTCGACAGGCGCGGCTGGCGCGCTCGAACTGAATGGTTCGCATCTGCTCGTGGCCACCGGCCGCGTTCCTAATACGGATGATTTGGGCCTCGAGAAGGCCGGCATCGCCACCAGCAAGGGTGGATCGGTCAAAGTGAACGCTCGCCTGGAAACGAACGTGCCCGGCGTGTGGGCATTGGGCGACTGCAAAGGCGGTCCAGCCTTCACGCATATCTCTTACAACGACTTTCAAATCGTGTACGGCAACCTCGTGGAAGGAAAGAACCTGAGTACCGAGAACCGCCCCGTGCCTTATTGCGTGTTCACCGATCCGCAGCTCGGCGGCGTGGGGATAACCGAAAAAGAAGCTCGCCTCAGGGGTTACCCGCTCAAGGTTGGAAGATGTCCGATGACCTATGTCGCGCGGGCCATCGAGCGCGGAGAAACCGCCGGTCTGATGAAAATTGTCGTCGATGCGTCCAACGACCGCATTCTGGGTGCTTCGATCCTGGCGTCGGAAGGCGGAGAACTGGTGCAAATCCTGGGCGCAGTCATGCTCGCGAATCAGCCGTATACGCTTTTGAAGGGCGCGGTATACATCCACCCGACGCTTGCGGAAGGGTTTTTCACCCTCATGGAGGACGTCAAGCCGGTTAACTAGGTCGCTCCTCGCATCAGGGCAGCAAACGCGGTCCCGGCGCTGGCCGAGACCCAGGAGGTGCGGATTCCGGACCAAGGCCCGGAGCAATCTTTGCGATGCGCAGGTTCCGGAAGATCGTCGGCCAATACTCTTTGACCACATTGCTGCCAGCGGTAAAACCAAGGCGCACCCCGTAGCGACGAAACGTTTGCCCGGCGGTCTGCTGGGTCACCGGGAGATAGCTATTTGCCAGGCTTTCCGCAAACAGAGGCCCAAGAATTCCCGGCCAATTGAAACCTTCCTGTCCTCGATCGGTGCGCGCAACCAGCACGCGGCTGACGCCATAGCCGATGCGGTGCCAAGGACCGCCGCGCAAGCTGACAAAGTAGCGCGGGTCGCGGCGGAATAACGACGCGAACAAAAACGTAGTGAAGAATTCCGTCGAGGCGCCGCTGGCCATGGATGATCCAACACGCTTTCCGTACCCCGCCATTCCCTGGCCATACTCGGGAAGGGTATCGCGTGCCTGGCTGATCCCGGAACTAAGCCCGGAAGAAAGGAAGCGTGAAGGGGCCAGGCTCTTCCCCGCAAAGAGTTCCAGCTTCTGTTGGCTGGAAAGAGGGCCGGGACTGGTAGCCAGGTCGGGAAAGAAAATCGAGCGCCGGCCCAGAATCTCAAAAGTCGTTTGCAGGGCGCTGTCGCGCTTGTGGGGAGCGGGGGCGGGCGCTTCGGGAAGGTCCTTCGGTTTCGCCGGTTCCTGCGCAGCAAGGCCCGCGGCAAGAAGCAAAAACGAACCGAGTCGCAGGGCCCAGGAGCCGTAACGCATGCCGCCATGTTAGCACGAGCGCCACACCGTGCCCCGGTGAAGATGCCGAACCGACACCTTAAAGTAAGCTTCGGCCAGAAACCCGAGGGCCACGAGGGCACCGACGGGCCTCCGCAGCCACCTATTAGCGCGCGGGCGAGACCCCGTCGGTCGATCAAGGTTCGACGGCAACTACCCAGAACGGAATGGCGGGACCGGGCGGACTTGAACCGCCAACCTAGAGTTTAGGAAACTCTTGTCAACAAAAATCGTCATTCGCGAACAAGGACAAGAAGGGCAACGTTAAACCCAAGCTGATTGTTCCGGCATCTGTAGAGAAACTCGCGGTCGATGACCTCTTCAAAGTTAACTCCCAAGAGCACAAACCACTATCCGTCGACCGTCTCGAAACATTCCTTGATAACTTCTTGGTCGCTGGAGTTGGCGGTCGGGGAGAAAAACTCGCGGACTCCACACTCGGTGAATATCCCGCTGGGAGCCGGCGATGTTCGGTAAGTGCCGATGAATCAACAGGCCAGCGAACAGGTTTCGAGGAGCGGAGAACAAAGTAAGTAACATTAATTTTCGAGGACCGGCACCCCGGGTCGGGCCCCCAGTCGTGGCTCCAGCGCCGAGGACAGCTTGCTCGCCTGAATTTACCCTATAACGCGCCTCTACATAACTGGAGTAGGGTAGATAGGCTCGGAATCGTGGCGCGTTCGTCTCCTCCTGATTCTGTGCGACGGCGGGGTATTTTACAGGGGCAGAGGTTGAGAGGTTGCTTCTCTTTAGAGGACCCTATCCGTGTTTGGTTCCATCGAGCCGGCGCGGAACCCCGTTCAAGCAGTAGTGCGCTTCGTTCGCGCTCTCGCAACCCACAACACAATCGACGCCAAGAATATAATCGAGAGACCAAGGTGACGAAGGTCGCGGATGTAAGCAAGCGTGCCTGTGATAAATAGCAGCGTAGCAGCGACGCCTGTGATATAGAGCAGCGTTGCAAGCAACACGCCTTTCAGGGTTGACACAAACCCTCCGATAGGCGTCGTTCGGGGTTTCATCATCCATAGCCCTGTCGCAATCGCCGCCAAAAACGCGGTCAAGAAAAGAGGATGAACAGGGCTCAGTTCAAACGCAGTTCCAGGTCTCGAAAGAATCAAACGAATAAAGATGTAACTGGGCACGCCCACCACAAATAACCATATTCCAATTAGTGCGCCTTTTATAGCCCACATTTGCCCACCTCCGTCGAATTGGATGGGGAGGATTTTAGCACCCACGGCTCTGAGGATTAGTGAACGAAACGGGAAGGTTCCAAAAGCATTCCTGAGGTTCCAGTCAGGCGGAACCCCGTTTCATGCAGTGCGCGTCGTTCGTGGTCTCGTAACCCACAGCCCAATCGCAATCATCAGGAAAAATGCTGCCAAAAACGGAATGTAGAAATGGGGGTCGTCTGTCGAAAACGCAAAATACGGAAGTCTCCCGTGGTGACCGTTACCGTGTGTAACCAGATACATTGCGACCTTTATGCGAATCTGCATGTAAACAAGGCAAGCAACCAAACCACTGATAAAAAACGCTATCCCGAGCAGTACGCCTCTCACAATCCACATAGCCAACCTCCCTCGAATGGGATGGGGAATTCTGTTCAGTTGAACAGGGGCCCCATGGTTACGGTCCCGGTCGGCGGGTGTGAGACCCCCGAACCCGAGACGTGTGACGATGCCGAACAAGCCGCGCCTGCCAAATCCGCTCATCCGTTCCTCCGAGCAACTGGATTCGGTAGGCCTCAAGAAGTTTGCGGGAATGGCGTAGAGAAAAACGGAGGCGGCGAAGCAACATCAACGCTTGAATATGCTGGTGGATGAAAACTACGACGATGGCAAGCAAGGCGAGCGAACCGACGACGATAAGCATATCGAAGAAGAACAAAAGGAAAAAGGGTTCGTCGGACATCGCAGGCTCTCGGTTTAGACCACGGGTGGGGTGTGGTGGGGCTCGGGCTATCCTACCAGGAAGTTAATCAACAAGCCAAGCAGCGTGACGATTGACCAGAGGTTATTGGGGGTTCCCCAATGGCAAGTTTCATCTGGCACCGATTTCGGGTTTTCACTGGACCGTAACTATAAAACGTTTCGCGACGGTTGTTGCGATAATTCTGTCAGGGTATCTGGGTATCAGCTGCTGGAAATGCCGTCCTCAAATGACTGCTGTTAGTGCTCTCCCAGAACCCGTAAGAGAAGATTTAGTGGAGCCTTCCGGCAAGGCCGACCAACCCAAGCGAGACCAGAACAAAGTTCAAGAAGCCGACCAGAACTAGCGCAGCCACAATGCTGACCGAACCACAGTGACTCGACGACGGAATCGTTCGTGTTAGAATTTCATCGCAGGGGCTGTAGCTCAGATGGATAGAGCGTCGGTTTCCTAAACCGCAGGTCGCGAGTTCGACTCTCGCCAGCCCCACCAGTTCAATACCCGTCCGCATACCCAAAACCATACCCACGCTAGCCCACCTAATGCCGTTTATTGGCTGTTTGACCCCTCTGTGGGCTTCGTAAGTCGTTGATTATCCGACAAGGCGCAAAAACCGGGCATTTTAGGAAACTCTCGCTCTATCCAGATTGAGCTACGGCCCCGTACCTTGCAGATCCTAGCAATTCGAATTCGTTTCTACCACTCGGCGTAGCGGGTGCCGTCGAGGGCCGTTCCCTGGGACTTGGAGTGCACATCGAAGACGTTACTGCCGCCCCAGGAAGTCGAATCAGGATCGTCTTGGATGGACTGCAGATTCCAGTCGGCTCGTCCGGTCATCGGATCCAGCGGGATGCGGCGCAAGAAGCGAACCTTGCGATCCGTGCCGGCGCCAATCTGGGTCACCTTGACGAGCGTTTCCAAATCCGGCGGATATCCTTCGCTTCCTAATTCGACACGGATGAGGTTGCGGTCCGCGTAGTCCTTATACCGATCGATGGCGTCGCGCATCTCGCGCAGGGCTTTGTGAAGCTGCTCTTCCTTGGACCTTTGAATCGTCACGCGAACGACTGGCAGCGCGGCAGACGCAAGGATGAGCAGGATGGATGAGGCCACGATGAGCTCGAGAAGCGTGATGCCTCGTTCCGAGCGCCGGCCGAGGAGAGGCGCCGTTCTCTTTCCGCGGGGAGATGGCGACACCGGGGGCGCAATAAGATGAGCCGGAGTGTTCACCTTGTTAGGATAGCGCAATTCCGAACGGCCACGCACGTCAGTTGCGAAAAACTCCTGTTTTCCGTGTCATCAGGCGGGCCGCTGATGTCTCTGACACCGCCTGGCGCCGCCAAGGCACCGCATTCCTTTATGCTATGATTCGTTTTTGCGTGCCAAGTGATTGGCATGCCTTCGGCACAGGAGGTCCGTTATGGGCAGCAAGCTCCGCATTGTGCTCCTTGTTATCGCCGGTCTTGTTGTTGTGATTCTGGTCCTTCCGTTTCTGATTCCTGTAAACCAGTTCCGTCCTACCATCGAGGAAAAAGCTTCCGCGGCGTTGGGACGCAAGGTACAAATCGGGGATCTGCGTCTTTCGCTTCTCCGTGGTTCGCTTTCGGCTGAAAACCTTTCCATCGGAGATGACCCCAAATTCAGCTCCTCGCCTTTTCTTACCGCGAACTCCCTGAATGTGGGTGTGGAACTCATGCCCCTGATTTTCTCGAAAGAGTTGAAGATTACCGGGATCACCATCGACACGCCGCAGGTCACGCTCCTGCACAACGCTGCCGGCGTGTGGAATTTCTCTTCCCTCGGCGGTGCCGCCGCAAAAGCACAGGCCAAACAGGCTCCTGCCGGAAAAACGTCAAATGCCGCAGCGGATCTCTCCGTCAGCAAGCTCGCGTTGCAAAACGGGAGGATCACCGTAGGCCAAGCGGGCTCGCGGAAGCTCAGCGGCTACGACAACCTCAATATCACTGCTTCCGACGTTTCCATGGTTTCGAAGTTCCCGGTCACCGTGACCGCCGACCTTCCGCAAGGCGGCAGATTCAAGCTCGACGGCACGGCCGGGCCCATCGACCAGGAGGACGCTGCGCTCACGCCGCTTGACGCCAAGCTTGTGATTACCGCGCTGAATCTCGCCTCGACGGGTTTTCTGGACTCTTCGGCGGGTCTCGGCGGCGTGGTCGACCTGGACGGCACGGTGTCCTCGCGGGATGGCCTAGCGGAAACCAACGGCAACGTGAAACTTTCCAAAGCGCTTCTTGTGGCCGGCGGCTCGCCTGCCGGAGTGCCCGTCAACGTGAACTTCAATACCAAATACAACCTTCGCAAAAATGCCGGGGTGTTGAACCCGTCGGTGTTGAAGATCGGCAGCGCGGCGGCGCGCTTGAATGGCACGTATGACACCTCGGGGGAAACCACGGTCGTAAAAATCAAAATGGATGCGAAGGATATGCCGGCGAGAGACTTGGAGGCATTTCTCCCCGCGCTGGGCATCAACATTCCCAAAGGCGCTTCGCTTACGGCGGGCACACTCAATTCCGGTCTCGACATCACCGGGCCGACCAACAAGCTGGTCATTACCGGCAACGTCGGGTTGTTCAACGCGAAGCTGGCTGGATTTGATCTGGGCTCGAAACTGTCCGCCGTGGCCGCTCTTGCCGGGATCAGGACGGGAAGCGACCTGCTCATCAATAAACTCACTTCGGACGTGCGCATGGGGCCTGAAGGACTGAGAGCCGACAATTTCATCGCCGTCCTTCCGCAGCTCGGCGAGCTCACCGGTTCGGGCACGGCCGACGCCAAAAACAATCTGGACTTCAAAATGGTTGCGACACTCGCCGGCGCGCAGGCGGCGGAGAGCGCCGGATCGGCAAACGCAACGGGCAGCCTGGGCGGTATCTTGGCCAAGGTCACTGGCGGCGGCTGCAAGAGTGGCTTGACCGTGCCGTTCCAGGTCAAGGGCACGACAGCCGACCCAAAATTTGTCCCCGACGTGGGAGGGCTGGCCGCCGACATGTTCAAATCGAAGCTAGGGTGCGTTGGTGGAACGAGCGCGGCTGCCGGCGCAAACTCGCAGGCGAATCCGGTGGATGCCATCACCGGCCTTTTCAAAAAGAAGAAACCTTAGAGTCTATGGCCATGCTCGTCGGGAGCTGGCAACTGCCCCTTCGCATCTCGATGTTCCTTGTGTGGATCACCGCTACTTCCTTCTCCGCCCGATGGAGGAAATGGTCGTTCCGTTTCCGTCGAGAAGTGGCGGGAAACACGCAGCTCATTCTTGACTCTGCGGAAACTTCGCAATAGCCTCGTGCGTCTATTCAAGAGGTCGGTGTCTCGGTCTCCTTCAAAATCCTGTAGCTGGGGGATTCGCATGCGCTTCGAACGGCTCCGCCGGTGTGCGCTCACGCTGGGCTTTGCAACCCTAGGGCTTCTTGTTCTCGATCCGCCACTGGGGCATGCGCAGGGCGGTGAACCGCCATACTTCGCCATTCGCGGCGCGAGAATCGTCCCCGTCTCGGGACCGCCGATCGAAGGCGCGACGATCGTGGTTTCCCGGGGAATGATCACCGCCGTCGCGAAAGACGCTGCCATCCCGCCGGAAGCCTGGGTGATTGACGGCAAAGGGCTGACCGTGTATCCCGGGCTCGTCGACGCCTTCACCGACGTCGGCATTCCCGCGGCGCCTCCTTCGGGCGGAGAGACTGGCGCTCCCCGTCGCCCCACGCCGCCGGCGCGCGGTCCGCAGGATCGCCCAGCGACAAGCCCCTGGAGGAGTGGTGCGGACGAAGTGAGCCTCAGCGACAAGCGCATCGAAACCTGGCGCGACGGCGGCTTCACCACGGTTATTTGCGCGCCCAAGGGCGGTTTCTTTCCCGGGCAGGCGGCGGTTCTGGACCTTGCCGGTGAACGCGCCGGAGAGCTTGTCGTGAAATCGCCGGTGGCGATTCCCCTTTCCTTCCAGACCACCGGAGGATTTGGCGCGGGCTTTCCAGATTCCCTCCTCGGCGTGCTGGCTTACATTCATCAGGTTTGGCTGGATACGGACTGGAGCGTAAGGGCGCAGGCGCTCTACGAGAGAAATCCGCGAGGCGTGGCGCGGCCACGCTACGACCGCACCGAGGCCACCCTTGCTGCGGCGCTCGAAGACCATGCGCTGGTTCTCGTGCCTGCGAATAGCACCGTCGAGATCCGCCGAGCGTTTGAGTTGATCGACCGTTGGCAAGTGAAAGCCGCCATTTACGGAGGCCAGATGGGCTACGAAGTCGCTCCGGAAATTGCCGCGAAGAAACTGCCCGTGCTCGTGGACCTGAAGTGGCCGGAGGCGGAAAAGGACGCCGATCCGGAAGCCAAGCCATCGCTGCGAACGCTGCGGTTCCGCGACCGCGCGCCTTCTACCCCGGCGGCCCTCTCGAAGGCGGGCGTAAAATTCGCGTTTTATTCCGGAGGCATCGCTGCTCCGAAGGACATTCTCAAGGCGGCGAAGAAATCCATTGACGCGGGCCTGGCGCCGGATGCCGCTTTGCGGGCCCTCACCCTTTCCCCGGCAGAAATCTTTGGCGTGGCTGACCGCCTCGGGTCCATCGAAAATGGCAAAATCGCGAATCTCGTCCTGACCGACGGCGACCTCTTCGACGAAAAAACCAAAATCAAGATGGTTTTCGTGGACGGCCAGCGGTTTGAGGCCCACGAACCGGAGAAGCCCAAGGAACCGCCCAAGGGCGACATCACCGGAAAATGGAAGCTTTCCTACACCACACCGGAAGGCCCGGAAGAATCCACCGCCGATCTCGCGATGGACAAAGACGGCGCGATTTCCGGCTCGCTCAGCTCTCCCCGCGGCACGGCAAACATCATCAGCGGTTACCTCAGCAGCGGCAAATTCAATTTCACCATCAACATTGTGCTCGACGAGGGCCCGACCGACGTTACCTTTTCCGGCACGTTTGACGGCAAGGGGTTGCGAGGCTCGATCGCCGTGCTGGGTATGTCGCTCGATTTCACCGGCCTCAAACCTGGCAACGGTGTGAGCGATGCCGCCATCCTGGGAGGTGCCGAATGAGGCTTTCCGTCACGATGAATCGAAGTCGCGCCCGCACCGCTTTCCTTGCACTCCTCGTTCCGTCCCTTTCCGCTTTTTGCCCCGCGCCGTCCGCCGCAACTCCGCCGGACGCTCCGCCGGTGATCCTGATTCAAAACGCCACGGTGATGACGGTTTCTCACGGCACTATCGAACACGGGTCCGTCCTGATTAAGGACGGCAAGATCGCCGAAGTCGGCCAGTCCATCAAACCTCCGGCAGGCGCTCAAGTGATCGATGCTTCAGGGCAGTTTGTCATTCCCGGAATTATCGATTGCCATTCGCACATTGCCGCGGAAGCCATCAACGAAGGCAGCGTGTCGGTCTCCTCGATGGTCCAGATGGAAGAGGTGCTCAATCCCGAGGACATCGACATTTACCGGGATCTTGCCGGCGGGGTGACTTCCGCAAACATTCTTCACGGCTCCGCCAATTCCATCGGCGGGCAAACTCTGGTAATCAAGTTGCGCTGGGGCCAGCCCGCATCGAAGCTTCCCTTCGAAGGGGCCATGCCCGGCATCAAGTTTGCTCTCGGCGAAAACCCGAAGCGCTCGAACTTCAGCCTCCCCGGTCAGACCCGCCGCTATCCGGCCACCCGCATGGGCGTCGAAGAAACCATTCGGACCGCGTTCAGCGAGGCCCGCGACTACAAGAAAAACTGGGACGATTACAACAAGCGCGTGGCGGCGGGAGAAAAGAACCTCATTCCGCCGCGCCGCGACCTGAAACTCGAGCCGCTCGTCGAAGTGCTCGAAGGCAAGCGCTACGTTCACTCGCACTGCTACCGCGAAGACGAAATCCTGATGCTTCTTCGCGTGGCCAAGGAATTCGGATTCAAGGTTCGCACCCTCCAGCACGTCCTTGAAGGTTACAAAGTCGCCGACGAACTCGCCGCCGCCGGCGTTGGCGCCTCCACGTTCTCCGATTGGTGGGCGTACAAGGTCGAAGCCTATGACGCCATTCCGTACAACGCGGCAGTGATGACTCGCCGCGGGGTAATCGTTTCCATCAATTCCGACGATGCCGAAGAGGCCACGCACCTCAACCAGGAAGCAGCCAAGAGCATGAAGTATGGCGGGCTCTCGCACGACGAGGCCTTGAAACTGGTCACTTTGAATCCCGCGATTCAGCTCGGGATTGACAAGCGCGTTGGCAGTATCGACGCAGGGAAAGACGCCGACCTGGCGATTTACAATCACGATCCGCTCAGCGCGTATGCCGTGGTGCAAAAAACGCTGATCGACGGCCGCGTTTACTTCGATCGCGAAAAAGACATTTCGAACCGTGCGGAAATCGAGAAAGAGAAGAAAGCGCTCACGGACAAAATGAAGAAGGCCGAGAAGAAGCCCGAAGAGAAGAAACCGGAACAAAAGAAGCCTGAGGAAAAGCCTAAGCCGCCCGCGTCTTCTCCTACACCCACACCGCAAGCGGGGCCGCTTCTCGGGGGTGCGCGGTGAAGAGAAAGAGAGCTATCCAACTCCGCCCGAGCGCGCTTTATTTCTTCAACCTCCTTTGCTTGGCGTGCCTGTTTTGCGCCCCTGCGGCAGGCGCGCAAACGCAGGCGGGTCCCGTTTACGCCATCACGCACGCAAAGATCTTCACGCTTGCGGGTTCTCCGATCGAAGATGGGACGCTCGTCATTCGCGACGGCAAGATCGCCGCGGTTGGCGCGGCTGCCGAAGTCCCCGCCGGCGCACAAGTGATTGATGGCAGAGGGCTGCAGGTTTATCCCGGGCTCTTCGATGCGGTTACGCAGATGGGCCTCAGCGAAATCGGAGCGGTGGGCGCTACCGTGGACACGACGGAAACGGGAAACTACAACCCGGACGTTGTCGCCGCAACCGCGATTTCCCCGTCGAGCGAGCACATTCCCGTTACCCGCGCCTCCGGCATCACCGAGGTCCTGGCGGTCCCCGCCAGCGGTGGCTTTGACTTTGGCGGCAGTCCCGGAACCATCGGCGGCCAAGCCTCCGCGCTTCATCTGGCCGGTTGGACCATTGATGAAATGCTGATCAAGAAAAGCGCCGCCATGGTGCTCAATTGGCCGCAAATCCAAACCGAGACTTTTGATTTCTCGACCTTCTCCCGCAAGGAGAAACCGTACACCGAGGCCAAGCAGGAATACGATAAGCAGGTCAATGAACTCACCGATTGGATCGACCGCGCCCGCCACTATGCCCAGGCGATGGAAAAAGGATCGGTCTCGAAATACGACCGGGACATGAAACTCGAAGCGCTTGCCCCGGTCTTGCGCCGCGAACTGCCCGTCCTGGTGTTTGCCAATCGCGCGCGTGACATCCGCAATGCCGTCGAATTTTGCGACAAGCAAAAGCTGAAAATGATCCTCGCGGGAGGCGAAGAAGCCTACAAGGTGAAGGATCTCCTTCGTTCAAAGGACATCCCGGTCATTCTTCGCCCCATGCTCTCGCTCCCTCCCGACGAGGACGATCCCTATGATCGCGAGCTCACGCAGCCCGCGGAGCTTGCCGCCGCGGGCGTGAAGTTTGCCATCGCCAGCTTTGATAACTCGTTCGCGCGACGCCTCGGACAAAATGCCGCGAACGCCGTCGCGCACGGGTTGCCCTACGACGAAGCTCTGCGCGCGGTGACCATTCATCCGGCCGAAATTCTTGGCCTTGGGAGCCAGCTTGGCACGCTCGAGCAAGGCAAAACCGCCAACCTCATGGTTACCAATGGCGACCCACTGGAATTGACCAGCGAGGTGAAGTACCTGTTCATCAAAGGACAGCCCACGTCGACCGAGAACAAGCACCAGCTGTTGTACGAGAAGTACGTAAAGCGGCCGAAAGGGGCGAACTGAGCTCGAGGAGCAGGCGGCCCCGTCGAGCTACTTCCTCCGGCGCTCGAGAGCCGTCTTTCCCTCACCAGGTTCCCGCGGATCGCCGGACTCCTGCCTCCACTCCGCAATGCCTTGTATCGGGACCACGTCCCGCATAAGACACCCTCCCGGCCGGCTCTGAGACCGATGCCGGGTCGCCCCCTTGGCAGCACGCACCGGACGGGAATTCTTCCGTTTTTTGGCAACTTTTTGAGGGTTAGGTGCGTTGTATCAGAAGGGTCCCTTGAGAACAGCTATGGCCCGCCGTCTCTATGCCGTGCGCTTCGCTCGAGTCTGGTTTCTGTGTGTGGTTGCCAGTGCTTGCCCGGTTTGTGCCCAGGAGCCTGCAAAAATTGTGGAACAGTATGTCAGGGCTGCCGGGGGCAGCCGGGCCCTATCCAAGATCCACGCGCTGGCATTCGAGGGGACCTTTTCGACCGACGACGGAAAGTCCGGCACGTACACGTTTGATACCAAACTGCCAAACCGCTACTACCTGGAACTGCTTGTGGGCGGGGAAAACCTTATTGAAGCCTACAACGGCAAATCCGCCTGGCACCGGGATGCCCAGGGAGAGCTGGCCACCCTGGTGGGCGCCGATGGAATGCAACTAGAAGCCGCTGCTCAGTATTACAACTCGCGGCTGGTGAATCCCAAGAAGGAGAAGATCGCCCTCGAGTTTGTGGGGCACAGGGAAGTTCGCGGCAAGGATGCCCTGGAACTGGAGTTAACCAGCGCTGCGGGCATGAAACGCCAGGTGTTCTTCGATCCCGAGACCCACCTCATCGTGAAAGAAGCCGCTACGGTCGGCGGCGTTCCCCAGGAGCTCCTTTACACGGAGTATCGGGCGGTGGAAGGCGTGAAGCTTCCGAGCAAGATCGAACTCGACCGCGGCGGAGCGAAATACGACATTACCATGACTCGCGTCATCATCAATGGCACCGTCGGCGAGCGCGTTTTTGATTTCCCCGTCAAGTCGCAGGTCAAGTTGCCGGACCTCAAGGCTCTTTTCAAAGAAATTGACGGTAACCAGAAGGCCATCGACAAGATCAAGGAAAACTACGCGGGCACGGAAACGGAAGAAGAAACCGACTACGACGGCGACGGAAAAGTGAAGAAGCACGACACGCGCGAATCCACGTTCTTTTATTTGGATGGCGACGAAATCACCACGCTGGTAAAAAAGGATGGCAAGCCGCTAAGCGACAAAGAGCAAGAAAAGGAAAACGAGCGGGTGCAAAAGCGCATTGAGGAGCATCAAAAGCGCCAGGCCAAAAAAGAAGCCAAAGAAGAAAAAGACAAAGAGCAGGGAAAGAACGACGACAAGGAGGATCCCGGAATCGAAGTCTTCCTGCGTGCCTGCCAGTTCGTCAACCCGCGGCGCGAGCGCTTTCGCGGACAGGACGTCTTGGTTTTCGATTTCGAGCCCAACCCCGAGTTCAAGCCGCACAAACTGGAAGAAAAGGTCGTCCAGAAGCTCGCCGGCGTCGTTTGGGTTGATGAAAACGCCCATGATGTCGCGCGGCTGGAAGCTTACTTCGTTGGCGACGTGAAGCTTGGCGGGGGCTTGCTTGCCAATGTGCAAAAAGGAACGAGTTTTGTTTTCGAGCAGGCCTTTATCAACAATGAAGTCTGGCTGCCGACCTATATGGAGGGCCACGTCGGTGCCCGGGTCTTGTTGGTGAAGGGCTTTAAGGTGAGCTTCGTCACGCGCTACTCGGACTACAAGCGATTCAACGTGCAAACGCTTTCGACGATCGCCAAGCCAAAAGCCGCCGATACTCCGCCACAACCCTGAGCGCTAGCGCTCGGTACCCCGCACAAATGACACGCCGAAAGAGCTTCGGGAGCAGCCGGTGTCCCCGCGTTCGCATCAAAGAAACATGTCTATGTCCAAGCCCAATCCGGCTATGACCGCTCGCGAGCTTGTGGGGGCTTGGGGCCGAGTCTTGTGCGGCAATTTGCCGATGCTCTCGATCGAAATTACCCGGGAATGTCCCCTGAGTTGTCCCGGCTGTTATGCCTACGGCGAATCGCATCTGGCAGGCGGCGTGCAGTTGCGCAACCTCGCCGACTCCCGAGGGGACGCGCTTATCAACGGCGTGTTCGAGCTCGTGCGTAAACATCGCCCGATGCATGTTTCCCTGGTGGGCGGCGAGCCTTTGATCCGGCACCGGGAGTTGAGCGCGATTCTTCCCGTGCTTAGCGAAGAGAACATCTTCACGTTGGTGGTCACCAGCGGCGTAATTCCGATTCCCATCGAATGGATGAAGCTGCCGCGCGTCCGCGTGGCGGTGTCCGTCGACGGGCTTCCGGAACATCATGACATCCGCCGGAAGCCGGCGACCTACGATCGTATTCTCAAGAACATCCGAGAACGCGACGTGAACATTCATTGGGTGATTACCGGGCCCATGCTCGCACGTGCGAGCTACTTCGAGGAGTACGTTTCCTTTTGGAACGCCCGTCCGGAGGTGAACCGTATCTGGGTTAGTTTCTACACTCCGCAGAAGGACGAGCAAAGCGCCGAAATGCTGGCTGCCGCGGATCGCAAAGTTGCCGCCGCGAAGCTTACGGCCCTGGCTAAACCGTACCCCAAATTGTTGTTTCATGCAGGCATCGCCCAGGCTTTCCTGCGCCCGCCGGAAAACCCGGACGACTGCCTTTTCGCAAAAATGTCTGCGAATTACTCGGCGGATTTCCGCACGCGCGTCGAGCCCTGTGTCTTCGGCGGAACGCCGGACTGCTCACAGTGCGGCTGCATGGCCAGCACCGGTCTACATTGGATTCGCGGTGTCAAGGTTCTCGGTCGACTGAAGGTCGGCGATTGTGTGGGTGCTTCCGTTCGCATCGGCTCGCTCATGAACCGACTCCGGCGCAAATCGGAGCATCCTTCACGCTGGAGCCCGCGGGGACCGCAAATCGCAACACCGGGCGACCTCCTGCACATCAAGACTTGATTTGCTTTCGCCTTACCCGATTTGAACAGGACCGCTCAAAGCCTCGCGCACTCTTTGCGTTAGAACCTGCGGCGTGAAAGGTTTCTGCAGGAAGGAAAGCCCCTCTTCGAGCGTTCCGTTTTCCGCGATCACGTTGTACGTATATCCCGACATATAAAGCACGCGAAGGTTGGTGTGCAGCGCCGTAAGGTGTTTGGCCAGATCGTGTCCGCTCATTCCCGGCATGACCACGTCGGTCAACAGCAGGTGGATCTCCGAACCAGGCCTTCCCGCGAGTCGCACGGCGTCCTCGGAATTTTCCGCCTCGATGACCGTATACCCTTGTGCGGAAAGCACCATGCGGGCCAGCTCGCGCACCGCAGGCTCATCCTCAACGAGCAGGATGGTTTCCTTGCCTCTTTCGCTGGCGGTCCGCACCCACTCCACTTTCTGGGGCGCCTCGACGGAGTCTTCCACACGAGGCAAGTACACTTTGAAGGTGGTTCCTTTCCCTATCTCGCTCGTGACCATGATGTGCCCACCGCTTTGCTTGACGATCCCGTACACCGTCGAAAGGCCCAGGCCCGTGCCACGGCTGCTTTCTTTGGTCGTGTAGAAAGGTTCGAAGATATGCGGGAGCGTGTCGGAGCTGATGCCTACACCGGTATCCGTTACACTGAGCATCACATACGGTCCGGGTTTGATCGAGGACTGGTCGGAGGCAAAGGACGCGGTGAGTTCGACATTTTTGGTTTCAATCCACAGCCTGCCTCCGTCGGGCATCGCGTCGCGGGAGTTGACAATGAGATTCAGAATGACCTGTTCGATTTGACCCGGGTCGGTTCTCACCGCCCCCAGATGTTTTTCCACCTTCGTGGTCATCTCGATGGTTTCGCTCATCAAGCGGCGCACCATCTTGTCCATGTTCAAGACGATGCTGTTCAGGTCCAGCACCTTCGGTTGCAAGACTTGCTTGCGGCTAAACGCCAGCAGTTGCCGCACCACGGTGACGGCCCGGTCGGCGGCATTCGCGATCTGCTGGATGTTGCCGCGAAGTTCAGGATTTGTCGCAACGCGACCAAGCGCCAGTTCCACATAGCCCTTGATGATCGTCAACAGGTTATTGAAATCGTGCGCCACGCCTCCCGCGAGCCGGCCCACCGCTTCCATCCGTCGCGCTTGCTGCAATTGGTTTTCGAGCAACCGCCTTTCCGTGATGTCGACGATGATCCCTTCCATCAGCGGATGACTCTCGCTTCCCGGCACGAAAACCGCATTGTCGCTTACCCAAATGATCCGGCCATCTTTGCGCTTAACGCGATACTCGGCCTGAAAGCGCCTGACCTTCATGAAATTCTCTTCCGCGGCCTCGACGACCGGGTGGTCTTCCTTGATGACGTGAAGGATCCAATCCTCGGCGGTCGAGAGCCACTCGTCTTGGGTGTATCCCAAAATCGCCTCGACTTGCGGGCTCACGTAATGCCATTTCCCGCGCAGGCCCACTTCCGCGATATAACTGACCGCCGCCACCTGCTCGACGAACATCTTGTACTTGGCTTCCGTTTCCGAGTGCACCCGCTCGGCTTTCAAGCGCTCGCTGATGTCGCGGGTCACGCACACCACGCCCCCTTCCGGCATCATGGTGATGGTCATTTCAACGGGAATTCGTGAGCCGTCCCGGCGGTTTAAGGAGACTTGCTCCGACCATTTGCCCGTTTCTTTCAGGGCCTCTTGAATATGGTCTTCGAGCAGCGCCGCGTCTCTCTGATCGTAGATTTCCTGCCAGTTCTTCCCGATCATCGCGGAGGTCCGGTCGAGTCGCATCATTTTGGCGAACGCCGAATTCGCGTACAGCAGTTGCCCTTCTTTCCCCAGGATGGATAACCCGTCCGCCGCGGAATCCATCGCCAGCGCGTGGGTCATCGCTTCATTCGCGCTTTTTGCCTCCTGATACTGGCTGATCGCCAGGCGCGCGGCATAACATAGAATGGAGACCCCCAGAAGCGAAAAACGGAGCAATCGCCACTCCAGTTCTAGCTGTGCTACTTGGAATAGGATGATCAAAGGCGCCAGCGCCAGCGTGCCGTTGTTCACGAGCAATTCCCCAAGCGCCTTCCTCCGGACTCTCAGACCGCTTCCTTCGTCGGGGCTGGGCTGCCAGTTTGCGGCCCACAACGCTCCGGCGAGAAAGGGCAGGGTCCACAACAGGTCCCGCAGCGTTCCGGTGGACGCTGGGCGAACAATTTGCAGATACTGCGCGAGCGCAGAGGACACCAGGACAAACGATAGGAAAGCCGCCAAGCCTGCGTAAAGTTTCCGTAGGTGTTGTCTTCGCGCGGTCAGTGCCCGGAAGGCCGCCAGCGAGGCGACCATGACGTCTTCGAGGTTCTCCACGCGCATTTCCCGCAGAAAGGCGGTGTGTTCGTCGAGCCGGTGCGCAGGCAAGAAGTAAAATTCTACAAAAATGAAGAAGAACACGATGCCGATCTGAACGAAATCGAGAAGAGCCTCCACGTCGATCCGCGGCGAATCCTTGTCCTGGTCCAGGAACAAGGCCATGGCGATCAATACATCTTCGAATCCAAACAGGAATCGCACCACCGAGGCCTGCGGGGGTTCGGCGTGGACCACCACCTCGTAATACATCCAGCCGAGGTTGGCTATGCCCCACATAGCAATGCCCATTCCAACAAGCAGCCAGAAGGGACGGCTCAGGCCGCGTCCCCGCCGGGAAGCTCCAAAGGCCATGACCGCGGCAAAACCACAGGCAAAGATTTCCAGCAGGTTGGCAAACAGAGATCCCGTTGCGGAAGTTCCGAACGTCGCTGCTTCAAGAAGATGCAGCGACACGATGATGGCGGCAAGGATCAGCGGCTTGCGCGGCATTCCTGGTCGTAGTCTCACTTTGTCGATTGCATTTCTTGCTCGGGCTATTCTATGGGACTCTCGAAGCCTTTGCACCCGTGTCCAGCACGGTTTCTAAATCGGTTTAGGGCCGGAGTAGCGCCGCCCTTACTTTCGCCGGCAGGCGATTAGCGCCCCTCAAACGGATACCGGTCCTGCGCTTGCACGGCCGCAGCCACGCGCCGCCGCAAAGCAATGGTGTTCACCGGCGCGCGCTTGGCAAAGCGGCGGAGCACCGCCATTTGCGTCGTCAGCATGTCCCCTTCGTGGACCGCGGCGAGTGCCCGCCGCGCTTCGCGCTCGACGCGGTCGGCCGCGTCATTGATGAACACTCTCGCGGCATCGATCACCGTCTGTGAAGCGGCTTCGCCTTTGCTCGCGGACGTGTTTTGCCCGCGCAGCAGGCACGACTCCATCGCATAAATTTCCATCACCACGTTTGAAAGCGCGCCGATCAACTCCTGCTCGTCGGCCAGTTTTTCGCGGAATTTCTGCACCGCTCCGCCCGCTGCCTGCAAGAACAACTTCTTCGCACCGGCTACGACACGCGCTTCGTCTGAAAGCACGCCTTCCGGCGCTTCCTCAAACGACGGCCCGGCCAAAATTTCATCCGCCAGCTTCATTGCCGCCGGAATCAGCGGCAGTTGCCCGCCCATGGCGCGCTTCATCAGCATCTGGACAATCAGCATGCGATTGATTTCGTTGGTGCCCTCGAAAATGCGGTTGATCCGCGAATCGCGGTACGCACGGCACACCGGATATTCCTCGTGGAAGCCGTAGCCTCCAAAAATCTGCACCGCTTCGTCCACGACGAAATCCAGCATTTCGCTGCCGTAGACCTTGGCGATCGAGCTTTCAATGGCGTACTCCTCGAGCACCTTCATGGTGTTCTCGATCTGGTCGCCCGATCCGGCTGCCGCGTGCATGGCTCCTTCGATATTTCCTGCCGAGCGGTATACCATCGACTCCACCGCCAGGATCTGGATGGCCATCTCCGCCAGCTTTTCCCGCATCATCCCAAAGTCGCCGATCTGTTTGCCAAAGGCCTTGCGTTCTTTCGTATATTTCGACGCCGTTGCCAGCACGTGTTTCGCGCCGCCCACGCACGACGCGCCCAGCGTGAAGCGCCCGGCGTTCAAAATGTTGAACGCCACGATGTGCCCGCGCCCGATTTCGTGCAGCACGTTGGCCTTGGGCACTTTGCAGTTTTCCAGGAAAATCGGCGTCGTCGAGCTGCCGTGAATGCCCATCTTGTGTTCTTCGTTGCCCGGCTTGAACCCGGGGAACGTACGCTCTACGATGAACGCCGTGAATTTCTCGCCGTTGACCTTCGCGAACACAATGTACACGTCCGCGAAACCTCCGTTGGTGATCCACATCTTCTGCCCGTTCAGGATGTAGTGCGTGCCTTCGGCGTCGAGCTCCGCGCGCGTCAGCGAATTCTGGGCATCCGAACCGGCTTGCGGCTCGGAGAGGCAATACGCGCCGATCCATTCGCCGGTCGCCAGCTTCGGTAAGTATTTTTTCTTCTGCGCTTCCGTTCCGAAATACACGATCGGCAGCGTCCCGATGCCGGCGTGCGCTCCGTGGGTCACCGCGAACCCGCCATAAAGCGACAGTTTCTCCGTCAGAACCGTCGTGGCGATCTTATCCAGCCCCGCGCCGCCGTATTCTTCCGGCACGCCGCCGCCCATCAGGCCCAGCTCTCCGGCTTTTTTCACCAACGCCGGCATCAAGCCGGGCTTTTTGTTTTCGAGGTCCTTGACCAGCGGCAAAACCTCCTTTACCACGAATTCTTCGGCCGTCTGCCCCATCAGTTTCTGGTCGTCGCTCAGATCGGCGGGCGTAAATACATCGCTCGCCTGCGGCGATTCCAGGAGGAAACTTCCTCCCTTTGCGGCAGGCTTCGTCAGAGTCGCAGTGCCCATGGTGGCTTCTCCTAGCGGGAAGTTATTGCTTCTGCGTTTTTACTCGAAGGCGAGTGGGGCGCACAACGCAACAAACTTATTTCACTGGATCTATATTACTCCCACTCCCTCGGCCCGGTAAACACTGTTCGGTTTTGCGTGTCGAATCAGCCCTTATGGGGAATCTGCCGCACAAGGCCCGGGTCATTCGAAAGAGCCCCGCCGATGCGCGGTTGGCCTTGGCGTGACCTGCCCCCCTTGCTATCCTCATATCCCAATTCATTTTGAGGTGCATCCCATGCGCAAGTCTTTGTTGCTCGTGCTTTTGTTTGCCGGTGCGCTTGCCGCACCAGCCCGGGACACTTTGACCGCCTCGCATTTCGACGGCGCTTCCTGGTGGGCGCACGTCAAATTCCTCGCCGACGATTCGCTCGAAGGCCGCAACACCGGCAGCGAAGGTCTCCGCAAGGCCGAAGCCTACGCCGTCGAGCAGCTCCAAAAAGCCGGCCTAGAACCCGCGGGCGTCAATGGCTTTTATCAGCCTGTGCGTTTGAACCAATTCCAGGTCGACGAATCGAAATCCTCCCTCGCCCTGGTTTCCAACGGCAAAGCCGAACCCCTTTCTTTCGCAGACGATGCTTTCCCGAGCTCGCGCTCCACACGCTCAACCGTCGGTCTCCAAGCGCCCATGGTCTTCGTCGGCTACGGCCTGAAAATCCCTGAAAAAAATCTCAATGAACTTGCGGGGCTCGATCTGATCGGCAAAGTCGTTGTTTATCTCGCCGGTTCACCGGCCGACATCCCCGCCGCCCTGGCTTCGCATTATCAAACCGCCGAAGAGCGCTGGAAGGCCCTGCACGCGGCGGGAGTCATCGGCACGGTCGCCATTTTGAATCCCGCGTCCATGGACATTCCCTGGTCGCGCATTTCCCTGAACCGCGACCAGCCGTCCATGGACCTGGCCGGTTCCGAATTCAATGAAACTCCCGGGTTGCAACTCGGTGTAACGTTTAATCCTTCCTCGGCCGAGAAGCTGTTCGCCGGCTCCGGCCACACGTTCGCGGAACTCGCCGAACTCGGCAAAGCCCGCAAGCCGCTTCCGCATTTTCCCCTGGCTGTTTCGCTCAAAGCCCAAGCCACCATCCAAAATACTCCCGTCGAATCGGCGAATATCGTCGCCAAACTTCCCGGTTCCGATGCCACGCTGAAAGACGAATTTGTCGTGCTCTCCGCGCACATCGACCACCTCGGCGTCGGGGCGCCCATCAACGGCGACCGCATTTACAACGGCGCGATGGACGACGGCTCCGGCAGTGCGCTGGTTCTGGATATGGCGGCAAACCTGAAGGCGCACCCTGCGGAAACGAAACGCTCGATCCTCTTTCTTCTCGTTACCGCCGAAGAAAAAGGTCTTCTCGGCTCGAAATACTTCGCCGCACATCCCACCGTTCCGCCGAAGTCCATCGTAGCCGACGTCAACGTGGACATGTTTCTTCCCATCGTTCCGCTGAAAATCCTAACCATCCAAGGCATCGACGAATCTGACCTCGGCCGACGCGCCGCGGCTATCGCCGAATCCATGGGCATCAAGCCCATCGCCGATCCCGAGCCGCTGCGCAACCGCTTCATTCGCAGCGATCAGTACAGCTTCATCAAAAAAGGTGTTCCCGCCGTGAAGGTCGATGTGGGCTTTGAACTCGGCACGCCCGAACAGAAAATCTTCAGGGACTGGCTCACCAACCGCTACCACGCGCCTTCCGACGACGTGAACCAGCCTGTCGATCTCGGAACCGCCGCCGGCTACGAAGAGTTCACGCGACGCCTGCTGCTGGACACCGCCAATGCCGCCGCCCGCCCGCAGTGGAAGCAGGATTCCTTCTTCCGC
>DATAIH010000282.1:0-6201 GCA_036262755.1 Candidatus Acidiferrum sp. | reverse complement strand
CATCAGCGTCGTTCGCAGGCAGTTTCAGGCTGTCAATCGCAAACGGACTGAAGCCGAAGGCGCGAGCCTCCCCATAGGCGTAAAGCGCATTGTACGGAGCGCCTTCGAGTTGCGCCTCGGGGACGAAGATTGGATTGCGGGCAACCCGGTAACGCGCAACCCAGTATTCGAAATTGGGCCAGTAGATATCGGGCGAGTACAAATCGATGCTTGGGGCAGCCGCGCGCCAAACCTCCAGATAATAAGGATGTGGCCCTCCGCTTGGATACTCGCCTGGTCTCTCCCCGGGCGCCGGGAGCTGCGCGTTGACGTACATGGGAAGCGGATACTCGGTTTTTCCCGCGTGAGCGACGGCCTCGATAAATCTCGCGTAGTTCCAAGCCATGAATACTTCATTGGCGGCATCTCCGAACACCTCGCTCCAGGTTCGGCCATGCTCATTGAAGTGTGTCCCGAGTTCCGGCGGGAGCTCGAGACGCCGGGCCGCAAGAGCATGGAGCAATCCGTCGGGCACCGGCTCGCCGAACAACCGGCTGGCAAGGGGAGACCGGTCCCGTCCCTCGCCGAGATAACCGACTTCGTTTTCCACTTGCACCATCAGCACGGTCTGCTCGGCCGAATCCTTCTCGCGAACATGATGCATCAGGGTCGCGAACGCCCGGCTGTCACACCGACGGGTCTCGAGCGACAGGGTGGACAAAATTTCGAGCGGCCGTCCATCGGCAGATTCAGCACGCGGGAAGCGCCTCGCGTCCGATTTCACCCAGGAAGGCGCGTAGTTCGAGAGCGCGTTCTTCCAGCTGCCAAACCAAAGGAGAACGAGATGCATCTTGTGCTCTCGTGCTCTTTCGATCCAATGATCCAGGATATCGAAGTCGAAGCTGCCCTCTTTCGGCTCGATCTGCTCCCAAGTCACCGGCATCAGGATGGTGTTGACATGCATGCTTCGAAGCCTGGGGATAATGGCGTCGGCCTGCTCCGCTGTGCCCGAGGACGAATTGCCCAGTTCACCTCCCAAAATCAGAAATGGCTGGCCATTCACGATGAGCTGCCCGGTTGCATTCTCCATTCTGATGTGGGGTGATTCGGCCGCGGCCGACCTGAATAGGAAGACATCGAGGACAATGATCCCGAGAAGTATGACGCGAGTGAAAATTCTCACGGGCCCTCCCAAAGGAGATATCTCAACAAGCGATTTCTTAGAATGCTCGGGTGATCCGAGCCCAATGGAGGTCTTTCGCTCGGGTCAAGTCGGCTACGCGACGCCCTCGCCTCGCACCATGGCTTCGCTCAACTTCCCCTTCGTCAGTCGGATCTCCCGGAAAAGATGCAAATTGCACGACATGACCACACCCGGGCTCAGATGCACTGCCGGCGCGAAATCCACCTTGCTGCTCAGATTGTCGGCCATTATGCGCACCGCCATTTGGCCTTGGCGATGCGGGTGCTGGTAGATGGACGCCGCGATCGTGCCTTTCTTGAAATAAGGGGACATTTCCTCGAAAAGATCCGTGGTAATAAGCCTCACCTTTCCCCCCAGGCCCCGCGCGCCGAGCGCCCGGCAGACCGGGAGGCAATTGACCGTATTCACGTATATTCCGGCAAGCTCGGGAACGCGCCCGAGCAGCTCGAACGTTTTTTGGAAGCTCTCATCCTCGTCTTCGTGTCCTTCGATCACGGCAACGATTTTGCCGCTCGGACAATACTTTGGAAAAGTTTCGGAAAATCCATTCGCCTTCTGACGATGGTCTTCCGCCATCAACATGCCGGCCATCACGGCTACCTTCGACCCCGCCGGCAGAAACTTCCCCATCAACTCGCCCGCGAGACACCCGTTCAGGTGCGGCTCGACGCAAACGATACTGGAGCGACGGCTTTCCGGGGCGTCGGTCGATACGCAAACCACGCGGATACCCTTATTTTCCGCCTCGTCGATTAGCGGGGTCAGACCCTTGGGGTTCCCGGCGGTCAGAATAATTCCGTCCACACCACCAGCGGCGAGCTCTTTGAACGCCTCGGTGTCCCCCTCACCCAAAGTGGGCACCGCGCGATTTACGAATTCGATGCCCAATTGCGAAACGCGCTTCTCCTCCTCGAGCACCCCGCTCCAAAGTTGATCGTAGAAAAAGTGAATTTCCCGCGGGATACACACGCCGATACGAGCGCCGGCCCGAGCCGCCGAAAGCGCGCGCGCGGCAAGATTCGGCGTGTATCCGATTCGCTGGGCAATTTCCAGGATACGCTGACGCGTAGCTTCCTTAATCCCCCCGCGCCCGTGCAGCGCCCGGTCAACCGTGCCGATCGATACGCCTGCAATCTTTGCAATGAGCTGGATTCCGCGTAGCTGTTTGGTCATCGCGGTGGGTTCATATCCCGGATCATCTTATGCGGCCTCCCGGGCGGTCATCGAGAACAGAGATTCGACCAACTCAGGTTTGGACGTTGCGGCGAGCGCGATCGGCTGTGGAAAGCTCGTGCCATCCACCGCCGCGTGCCCGTGCAAGCACTCCTCGTGGAGAATCACCGGAATTCCCAGACGGCTTTCTTCCACAAAAAACTTCTGAATGGCATTCGTGAGCTGGGCCATTTCTCGCGCATTCTTGGCCGCCACCCGCATCGCTGGGCCGACCTGTCCGAGTCCGTGACCTCTCACGAACGCCGCCTTGGCTTTTGAGTAGTCGAACTTTCCGTCCTCATCCACCAGCGTGTTGGCCTTCTCTCGCCAAATACAGACCATCTGTGCGGCCTTTTCTTCGAGGCTCATGCGGCTCAACAGGTCTTTCACCCGCCGCGCGGAAGGTAACTTCGCGTTTCGGTAAGCGGGGAACCTTTTCGGATTTCGCGATGCGGAGGCAAGTTGCTTCTTCATGCCGCGCATCCTTTTTTCGCGTTGATCGCCCGAGTCAGGGAGTCGTTCGGAGTCCTCTCGCAGCCTGACCGGAGATAGGGCATGAGGGCAGAACCGGCAGGCGGGGCGGCTGTCACGAAAACCTCCAGGGAATCTGGTGCGACGCATTCTTGCAATGCGCCGCCGCCATGATACTATACGGCAACCGTTAACGTACACGGTACACTGCTTGGTTCGTCGCGGAGCCGTCTCCGGTGCTCGGTGGTTTGCTTCAACGCGGCTCGGCACTTTCGGGAATCGCGCCAAACCTGACTCAGCCGCGCTCGGGAACGCTTTTGCCGCGTGCCGCGCGGCGCTTTTTCGAACGCAAACCGATGATCTCTAAAATGTCCGGCCCGTCGAGGAGAGACCATGAGCAACAGCGGACCCTATGACCCAAAACCAGAACATAAATTCTCATTTGGATTGTGGACCGTCGGAAATCGCGGCCGGGATCCCTTCGGGGATTTTGTCCGGCCGCCGCTCTCCCCGGTGGAGATTGTCGGCATGCTTTCCGAAATCGGCGCTTGGGGCGTAAACCTGCACGACGACGACCTCGTGCCCATCGACGCGACGCCCGCAGAACAAGATGCGATCGTTCGCGAGTTCCAGAAAGCCTGCTCGGAAAACGGCCTGGTTGTTCCCATGACGACCGTTTCTTTGTTTTTTCACCCGGTCTTTCGTGATGGGGCATTCACCGCAAACGACCCGGAGATTCGGGCTTACGCACTGCAAAAAACTCTGCGGGCCATGGATCTTGGAGCCGAATTGGGAGCGAAAATATTTGTCTTGTGGGGCGGTCGCGAAGGGGTGGAGACCGACGCTTGCCGCCGGCCCGACGAACCAGTCAAAAGATTCCGGGAAGCGGTGAATTATCTTTGTGAGTACAACCTGGACCGCGCCTACGGATTCCAGTTCGCGCTGGAAGCAAAGCCGAATGAACCTCGGGGAGACCTGTATATGGCAACCACCGGCCATTATCTGGGCTTCATTTCGACGCTTGATCATCCGGAAATGGTGGGAGTCAATCCGGAGATGGCTCACGAACAAATGGCCGGGTTGAATTTTGTGCACGGCGTAGCGCAAGCCTGGGAGGCAGGCAAGCTCTTTCACATCGATTTGAACGACCAAATGCCCGGACGGTATGACCAGGATCTACGCTTCGGCTCCGCCAACTTGAAGGCTTCCTTCTGGCTCGTTAAGTTCCTGGAAGACGTTGGTTACCAGGGGCCGCGCCATTTTGATGCTCACGCGTATCGCACGGAGGACTGTGCCGGAGTAAAGGACTTTGCACGGGGTTGCATGCGCACTTATTTGATTCTGAAGGACAAGGCCGAGCGATGGAACGCCGACCAGGAGATACAGTCCCTGCTCCAGGAACTCTCTCGCGATGGGGCGCACGTCCCGGCGGTTGGGAAGTATTCCAAAAAAGGTGCGGAAGCGTTGTTGGCTCATTCCTTTGATAAGCAGGCCATGCTGCGGAAGCGCCTACCCTACGAGAAACTGGATCAGTTGACCGTGGACATACTTTCGGGAGTTCGCTGAGTCCTGAGTAGTGGCGTCGAGCTCCTTGGCCTTTTGAGCAAAGTGCCAGGACGAGCCCTGACGCCCGACCGTGCGGTCGAGAAAACGGAGGCCCCTATTCCAATTCTCGGAATCGATGTGGGATCCGGCGGAACGCGCGCGGTGGTGCTGGACGAAGCCGGTCGTGTCCCGGCGTATGGTACGGAAGAACACGCCCCGTTCGCGACTCCGCAGCCCGCCTTTGGTGCCGTTAGGGGCGCGATGGCCGTAGTTCTTTCCTCGGTAACCCTGGCGTCAAACGCTCTAGCCCTTGGGCAAGTCCACTACGTCGTGGCCGAAGCGCACCCCGGCAATTTCACGATTGTCAGCCAAAGGGAAGCCACCCCGATTTATGTAGACGTTCACGACTACCCGGGCGTGGTGCGTGCGGTCTCTGACCTCGCGTCGGACATCAAGAGAGTTACGGGATCGACGGCGGCGATCGTACACAACGCGGAGAATTTCAAACCGAGCATGATTCTGATCGGCACACTGGGCCAAAGCGCGGTGATTGACCTGCTGGCGCGCGAGGGAAAGGTCGACGTCCAAGCGACGGCCGGGAAATGGGAGTCTTTTACGGTTCAGACGGTCAGCAACCCGCTGCCTGAGGTCACTAGCGCCTTGGTCATCGCCGGAAGCGACAAGCGCGGAACCATCTACGGCATATACGACCTGTCGGAGAAAATCGGCGTATCGCCGTGGTATTGGTGGGCCGACGTCCCGATTCACCATCAAGACACACTAACGGTCACACCGGGCACCTACAGGGAGGGGCCTCCGGCAGTGAAGTATCGCGGCATTTTTCTAAACGATGAGGCGCCCGCGCTCACCGGATGGGTGAGGGAGAAATACGGGAATTACAATCACGAGTTCTACGCAAAGGTCTTCGAACTCCTGCTTCGACTGAAAGCCAATTACCTCTGGCCCGCCATGTGGAACAATGCTTTCAACGAGGACGATCCCTCTAACCCCGAGCTTGCCGACGAATATGGAATCGTGATGGGCACGTCGCACCACGAACCCATGATGCGCGCGCAGCAGGAGTGGAAGCGTCATGGAAGCGGGGCATGGGACTACTCCAAGAATGCCGCGGTGCTGCAGGAGTTTTGGCGAAAGGGCCTGGAACGCAACAAAGATTACGAAAACATGACCACCATGGGCATGCGCGGAGACGGCGACCTGCCCATGTCGGAAGCCTCCAATATTGCGCTGTTGGAGCAAATCGTCGCGGACCAGCGGCAAATCATCGTCGATACCTACCACCGGGATCCCGCTACCGTCCCGCAAGACTGGGCTCTCTACAAGGAAGTGCAGCAGTACTACGAAAAAGGGATGCGTGTTCCCGATGACGTAACGCTGCTATGGTGCGACGACAATTGGGGGAACATTCGGCGTCTTCCCACCAGCGAAGAGCGCAAGCGCGGCGGCGGTGCGGGGATTTACTACCACTTCGACTATGTGGGCGACCCGCGCTCCTACAAATGGATCAACACCAACGCGATTCCCAAGGTCTGGGAGCAGATGAATTTGGCGTTGCACTATGGCGCAGATCGCATCTGGATTGTAAACGTCGGCGACCTGAAACCAATGGAATTCCCTACCGAGTTTTTCCTGAGTTTGGCTTGGAATCCCCGGAGATGGCCGAAAGAGAGCATTAGAGAGTTCGCCGAACTTTGGGCCTCGCGGGAATTTGGGGCGCAATATGCTCCTGAGATTGCGGATATTGTTTCCAAATACGCGAAATACAATGC
>DATAIH010000281.1:0-9618 GCA_036262755.1 Candidatus Acidiferrum sp. | reverse complement strand
GAGATTCAGCCCCTGGGCCAGACGTTCGCGCGCCATCTCTTTTTGTTCTTCGAGCCAAGATTCAGCTTCGGGAGAAACATACCTCAGCTCAGCTACGAAGAATCCATGGAGCCGATCGCGTATGACCGATCCATTGGAGCGGGATACCAGTTGCCGCGGAATTTCGAGCTGCGCCTGACCCAGCACCAGGTAGACTATCTGGGACGCTACAACCGCCCTCTTGGTCCGGCCGATCTCCGCACCACTGGTCCATACGGCCTTTACACTACCGTCTCGGTGCGCTGGACTTTCGGTGGATATGCCCGCAACGGGGCGCCGTCCGCCTACTAGCTCCGAGCAAAATGAGCTCTTGGGTCAGCGGAGGGTTTGCTCATTGACAGCGGGAAGACCACAAGCCACCGCTCCTTATTCTTCCCCGTCACTGGCTGTTCCCAGCTCTTCGAGCTGATGCCGCCAATCGAGTTCTCTCACTTTTTGAGGATTTTCGCGCCAGTCGGGCGACACTTTCACGTGCAGCCCAAGATACATTCTCGTTCCGAAGAAACGCTCCAATTCCTTTCGTGCTTCCGTCCCGATTCTCTTGATCATTTCCCCTTTGTGCCCGATCAGGATTTTCTTTTGGGAATCTCGCTCGACGTTTATCAGCGCTTCGATCCGCAGAAGCTTGGGGGTCTCCTGAAACTTTTCCACAAACACGGCCAGGGCATACGGCACCTCGTGGTACATCCTCTGAATCGCTTTTTCTCGGATGATTTCCGCCGCCAGGAAGCGCTCCGGCTGGTCCGTTACCTGATCTTCCGGAAAATATGGCGCACCCTCCGGCAGATGCTTCAAGATCTCCCGAAGCAATTCATCGCAGCCGGAACCTTTCAGCGCGGAAATTGGCACGATGGCGGCAAAATCGAAAGCCTTCGCGAACGATTCCATGGTTGGGAGGAGCTTGGGCTTTGGCAAGCGATCGATTTTGTTCAGTGCCAGGATGGTTTTCCCACGAAACCGCCGAGCCTTTTCCAGCAACAATTCGTCCGCCTTCGGCGCCGGGGCGCTCACATCGGTCATCAGCAGAAGAACGTCGATTCCTTCCAGAGCCGCGGCCACTTCCAGCATCATTTGCCTGCCCAGCGCGGAATTCGCTTCGTGCAAGCCGGGGGTATCGATAAAAACGATCTGGCCTGCCGGGCTCGTTACAATTCCCTGAATGCGGTTGCGTGTGGTCTGCGGTTTCGAAGTGACGATCGAGATTTTTTGCCCAACCAGGCGATTGACCAGCGTGGATTTTCCCGCGTTCGGGCGTCCAACAATCGCAACGAATCCCGAACGAAACGCCAGCTTGTTCCCGACACTTTCTTGTTCTCGCATCAGGGCTTTACGATCGGCAACTCCAGGGCGCTGGGATGCTCGGCATCGTGAATCAGGTTGATATGCGCCGTCTTCGCGTCTTTCCCAGTCTCCGCCGCGACCACGCCTCCGCTATTGTAGTTTTTCTCGGTCCCCGTCGAATTGATGCTGCCCACGATCAGCCGCAACCGGCTTCCTTTCGCGATGCGCCGCGAGAAAAAAGTGAAATTGTCAAACACGTATTCCTCAGTCGCTCCAGCCGGCACGAGCTTCGCTTCTCGAAGGGACTCGCGATACCGCGCCCGCATGGTCGCGCCCGTGAGTGATACGGAACCGCCGTCAGGCAGAATCTCAAACAAGTCCGCCTCCAGGTCGGTGTCCGGCACGTCCATCTTCAACCACAGCGTCAGCTTTGCGAATCCCGTCACTTCGGTAGCTTCTCGAAAGGGCTCGCTGTGATAAACCGCACCTTCCCCGTACAGGTTCATCGCCCCCCGTTCGGACGTCAGATAATTGGGATTGTCCTGCGGTTCCGCGGCGCCGGGGCGAGTATCCAGCGGATCATAGATCCAAGAATCGCTCGCACCGCCGCTGTCCGCCTTGCCCTCACGCAACGCTCCAGAATGAAATACGTCAGCGGCCGCACCGCTCGAGCTCAAATAAAATGTCTTCGTCGTGTTGGAGACGCTCTCCAGGCTATCCGCATACTTCCACTCCTCCGCCCCAACCAGGTAATAGGCCACGCGCTTTTTCAGAAACTCCGGCTTGGGACCGCCCTTCATCGTCCAGTCATACCATTCCGCGTGCAGCTTGTTCAGATCGAGAACACTTGCTGCGCCGAATTTCAATCCCCCCACCTCCGCCTTCGGCGTGCGAGTTCCCGCGTGGTCCCACGGTCCAATGATCAAGTAATGTTTGGCCTTGGCCTCCGCCGTTCCGTATTGCATGTGCCGCCTATAATAAGTGAAAGCTCCCGGCTGATCCCCGTCGTAATCTCCCGTAATCGTCAGGATCGGCAGGCTGATTTTCTTGTATTGTTCGGGAGAAGGCACCATCGCGTCGTAGTATGCACCAGGAACCGGGTGCGCCACCCATTTCTGAAACACCCTCGACGGATTGCCCACCAGCTGGTCATAGCTTTGAAATGCCGAATGCGCCGCGTACAGCTCCCGCGCTTTGCTCGCCCAAAAACTGCTACTTCCAAAAAGGTTGCCGTTGCCCGTCACTCCGCTCGTGAAGGTGAGCCATTGCATATCGTAAGGGGCAAAAATGTTGTACTGGAACGGAAAATCCACCCCGGGATGCGCGGCTGCGGCAGGAACGATCGTGGCCAAGTGCGGTGGGAACTCTTTCAGGACCGTCCACTGATCGAATCCCGCGTAAGAACCACCCCACATGGTCACTTTCCCGCTGCAATACGGCTGCTTTGCAAGCCATTCCACCACGTCATAGCCGTCGCGGGCCTCATTCGCAAACGGCTCGAATTCCCCTCCCGAATTGCCGCGTCCCCGCACATCCACCAGCGCGTAGACATAGCCATGCGTAGCAAAGTAAACCGCACGGTCGGTATACGAATCGCCGATATAAGGCGTAAACGTGAAGATCACCGGCTGCGGCTCCTTTTGCCCGTGCGCCGCGAATATTGTCGCGTTCAGCTTCACGCCATCGCGCATCGGAATCTTGACGGCCCATTCGAGGTCGACGGCGGGTTCTCCGCCCGCTGGTTTCTGTTGCGCACGGAGCGGCGCCGCTACGATCGTTAGCGACACAGCAAGGACTGGCAAAACCGCAGACAGCTCTCTTGACGTCAGACGGAGCATCCACTGTCCTCCTCGCGGAGGTGGAGCCTGGCTGGTAGCCCACCTCTGCAATGTTTCTGCTTATCTACGTGTTTGTCGGAACCGCCTCCATCTGCTTGCGGATTCGAACCCGCAGCACTTTTCTTTGGTTTGCTTCCAGCACTTCAAACCGGTGGCCTTCCACGTCGATTTTGTCTCCGGACGCAGGCACTTTGCCGGTGACATGATTCAAAAGGCCGGCCAACGTAGTCACCGTCTCATCCGCTTCCTCGCCAAACTGCACACCCAACAACTCCTCCACCGCATCAATCGCCATGCTGCCGCGCATGACCAATCCGCCGTCCGGTTCGCGAACCACGTCCGGCGCGAGCGGCTTTCCGTGGTTACCACTCCCCCCGACGATCTCTTCCACCAGATCTTCCACGGTGGCGATTCCCGCCACGGTTCCGTGTTCATCAATGATCACTGCCAGCGGATGGCCCTTCTGCCGCATCTCACGCAACATGTCCGATCCAATCTTGGTCTCGGGCATGAACAAAACCGGTTTCACCAGCTCGCGCACTCTTCGCTTGGGCAGATCCGGATCCGCGATTTGCAAAAGATCTTGGGCGAAAACGACGCCGAAGATGTCGTCCAGCGATTTCTCGAACACCGGAATCTTGCTGAATTTCGTTTCAACTACCTTGGCGTGCAACTCCTCGAGAGTCGACTCTGCGGAAATTGCCACGATATCCGGCCGCGGCGTCATCACCTCGCGCACACGCTTGTCGCTGAATTCCACGACTTGCTCAATCAAATCGCCCTGCTCCGGCTCGATGATGCCCTCTTCCTCCGCGGCTTCCACCAGCGCCTCAATCCCCTCTTCGGTGCGCTGCTCCTCCGTCTTTTCTGCTTCCTGTTCGGAAATCCGCGCCAGCGACTCCGCGCCTTCCAGAAACACGCGCACAGGCCAGACCAGCCACATTGCGCCTCGAATGAGCGGCAGGAGGGGAAGCAGCCAGCGGCCCGTGGTGCGGTACAGCAACATGTCCGGAATAAAGTGCATGGCAAAAACCACTTCGAGAATGACAAACACGCAAAACTGAATCAGTGATTCCCAGGTACCCGGAACGAAGTACACCACGCCCCGCGTCGTCTCGAGCACCAAGAATGCCAGCCAGAAATGTCCAAGGATGCGGAATGTGCGGCCGCCGCTGCGACGGTTGATTTTCAGCTTTGGTTCGATTTCCGCTTCGAAGATGTCCAGGTGTTCATGAACGCGGCCGGTGGTCATGCGCCCCAATTCGCGGTAAATCAGGGTGAGGTAGGAAAAAATGGGCAGTGTGACGCCCACCAGCGCGACACTGAGCGCGTAGATCCAGCGTAGATACATCAGGTCAACCCGAAGCGTTTGCGCAGCTTCTGCTCCATTCTATCCATCTCGCCGCGATCGGTTTCATGGTCGTAGCCGAGTAAATGCAAAACGCCGTGTAGAATCAGCACGCGAAGCTCACTCGAAAATGGGCGTTCCAGCTTTTTCGCGTAACGCCAGGCGGTTGCCGGCGAAATGGCGATATCTCCCAAATACTCGCGCCCGCCGGAATTGCTCGCTTGCATGCGACGCGGTAGACGAACCGGTTTTCGCCTCCGAACATCTGGAAACGAAAGCACGTCGGTCGGTCCTTTTCTCTTACGAAAGTTCTCGTTCAACCGTGCCATTGCCGCGTCGCTCACCAAACAAACGGTCACGTCGGATGGTTTCAAGCCGAGTTCCCTCTCGACCCGGCGCAAGAACGATTCCAGAGGGCGCAGCGCCACGCGCACCTCGTGCTGCCGATTTAGAATCATCCTTGCTGAATTTCTTGTTCGGACTCTTTCCCAGGCTTCCTTGCCGGGGCCGCTTTCCCGTTGGCGCCGCCACGCTGCGGATGGGCCGTTTCGTAGTCTTCGTAGGCGCGAATGATCTGCTGCACCAGGTTGTGCCGCACCACGTCTCTCTCTCCGAATTGCACCACGCCAATGCCTTCAATCTTGCCGCACACTTCCAGCGCCTCAATCAAGCCGCTCTTTTTCCCCTGCGGCAGGTCGATTTGCGTCACGTCCCCGGTGACGACGGCCTTCGAATTGAACCCCAGCCGCGTGAGAAACATCTTCATCTGCTCGCTGGTGGTGTTTTGCGCTTCATCCAGAATCACGAACGAATCATTCAACGTGCGCCCGCGCATGAAGGCCAAGGGCGCTACCTCGATGATGCCTTTTTCCAGGAAGCGCTCCAGTTTGTCGGCATCCAGCATGTCGTACAGCGCATCGTAGAGCGGACGCATGTAAGGATCGATTTTCTGCTGCAGCGTCCCCGGGAGGAATCCGAGCCGCTCCCCGGCTTCCACCGCCGGCCGCGCCAGTATGATGCGGTTCACCTGCTTGGTCAGCAGCGCGCTCACGGCCATCGCCACGGCGAGATATGTTTTGCCCGTGCCTCCGGGACCGGTGGCAAAAACCATGTCGTGCTTCTCGATCGCTTCCATGTAATGCCGCTGATTTGCGCCTTTGGGCGTGACCTGCTTTTTGCCAAACGAGCGCGCGCGGCCGTGTTCGAACATGCCGCGCGGCGATTCGTGTGGCTCCTCGGTCGCCACGCGCACCAGAGACTTCACTTCCGACGATGTCAGCTTGCGTCCGTGCCGCGTCAAGTGGTTGTATTCCTCGACGATGGTCACCGCGCGATCCACGTTGTCCTGTTCACCTTCAATCGTCAGCCGCGTGTCATGCAGATGCGTGCGCACCCGCAGGGAATCCTCAAGCAGACGCAGGTTTTCATCCAGCGTGCCAAAGAAGGGTTCAATTTGTCCGGAAATGTGAACGGTACGTCGCATCCAATTGGAAGGTTCTCGGGTTACCGGAACCGGCTTGCCGATAGGATTCCTCCTCGTTGCACGTAGCGGCTTGGCGGCCGACCTAGGAGAAACTCTTTACACCCTAACCCAGCCCTGTGCGCCGGTCAAGCCACCTTGTGCAACCTTTGTGCTTATGGGAGACTCCTCGAGAGGAAATCCCGGTAACCATGAAAGGTACTTCGGCGGGGCCTGAATTCCCCCGCCGGAGGTCTCCGATGAAGTTTGACCTCGACCAGTTCATCTCTGACTGTAAGAAGGCGGTTCGGGAACATACACCCCAGGCCGCTATCAACGAGATCTTGGCGAGAGCGGTCTCCGATCGCGCTTCCATAGTTTCCGCGCTCGATGAACCTAAACGCGCGGAGATGCAAAGGCTCTATCAAGGAAGCGATCTCACGATTCTGAATGTGATCTGGGCACCTTGGATGACTCTGCTTCCGCACAATCACAAGATGTGGGCAGTCATTGGCATCTACACTGGCCGCGAAGACAATATCTTCTGGCGCCGGTTGCCCGGCGACGCGGCCCGCAAGCTCGAAGCCTCCGGCGCGAGGGCTCTCTGCGAAAAAGATACGGTTCAGCTGGGGCAGGACATCATCCATTCCGTCACTAATCCGATCGGGCGCCTCACCGGCGCCATCCACATCTATGGCGGCGACTTTTTTCGAGTCCCGCGCAGCGAGTGGGACGCGGAAACGCTAAACGAACAGCCCTGCGATGGAGACAAGATGCTTCGCCGATTCGAACAGGCCAACGCGCTAATGGGAAAGCTCCAGTCGGCGGACGCTTAACCCGCGGGTACGGCGCGGGTCTTCGCCCACTCGCGAATGGAGGCGACCTCCTCCGCGCGCGTCACGCTGAGCGGCCGCGTGCCCTGGATCTCTACGAGCAGAATCTCGGTGGTCAATTGCTGGCCGGCGTTGAACGCCGTGTACAGTCCTGCAACGATGGCTTGTTCGATTTCCGCTCCGGAAAAGCCTTCGCTCGCACCGGCTAATCTCGCCAGGTCGAATACCGCCGCATCCCGGCCCCGCTTCTTCAGATGCAATCGAAATAATGCGGCGCGCACTTCGACGCTCGGCAGATCCACGAAGAAAATTTCGTCAAACCGCCCTTTGCGGAGCATTTCCGGCGGGAGAACGGTGATGTTGTTCGATGTCGCCGCCAGGAACACGCCGCCCTCCCGATCCTGCATCCAGGTCAGCAACGTGGCCAGCAGCCGTTGTGATAATCCCGCATCTGCGTCGCCGCTTGAGCTCGCTGAAGCAAAGGCCTTCTCAATCTCGTCGATCCACAGCACCAGCGGCGCCAGCTTCTGCGACAACTCGAGCGCTTTATGCAGCCGCCGCTCACTCTCGCCTACGTATTTGTCGTACAGCGCGCCCGCGTCGAGCCGCGCCAATTCGAATCCCCACTCGCCCGCCACCGCACGCGCCGCCAGGCTCTTCCCGCAACCCTGCACGCCCGTGATGAGCACGCCCTTGGGCGGCACCAATCCGAACCGCCGTCCTTCGGGGGTCAGCGCGTTCTTTCGCTTCGCGATCCAATCCCGAAGATGGTCGAATCCCGCAACGTCGGCAAACGACGCATCCCGCCGCACCGTTTCGATCAGCCCCTCGGTTTTGAGGGCCTGGCGTTTTGTTTCGAGCACCGCGTCGAGCAAACCCGCATCGGCCTTCCCGCGCTCCAGAACGCACTTGCGAAGCGCGCGCAGGGCCTCTTCCTCGGGCAAGCCGACGAGATTCTGCGCCAGTTGCGTCATCGCCGCGACATCGAGGGCCACCGGAAAACGCTCGTCGCGATTCAGCTCTGCGAGCACTTGCTTAATCCCCGGCAACAACTCTTCCGCTTCCGGCAAGCCCAGTTGGAAGGGTATGGCCTCGCCTTCTAGGTCCGCAGGGAGCTGCATTTTCGCGGCTGTCAGCACCATCGAACGCCGCACGGTGCGAAACTTCTCTGCCAGGTCGCGCAGCCGCCGGCAAATCTTGTCGTTGTCGCAGTAGCGTGCAAAATCCTTCAGCAAGAAAATCCCGTCGCCCTGAATCAGCGCGATGTTCGCGAGCCCCTGCTCCGGGCTGTCCGTGTTGTACAGGGGCGCCCCGCGGGCCTTTGCCAGGCCGGTGGTGACGCTCCATTCGTACAACGGAACGCCCAACTCCGTCGCCACATCCAGGAGCAGCGCTTCCACGCGAACTTCTTCCGCCGTCTCCACGGCAATGATCGGATGGCGTGAATTGATCAGCAGCCGCAGCTCGTCGTGCTTCTTCGGCGGCTTGGAACGCGCTTCCCCAGCGAGCCTGCTACCAGCCGTGACCCCTTGTCTGACCGGCGGCTGTGACGGCATGGGCGTTCCCAGCGGACTTTTTGCGTCGTTTGACAAAGGCGGAAGCCTCGTTTAACGTTAGAAATTTGAATGACACGCTTAAGGAGCGATAGATGGCTCAGGGACAGCCTACCAAAGTCAAGAAGAAGAAAAAGTCAGTTTTGAAGCGCGCGGCGCAAGCTCGTCAACGGGCCGAAGTCAACCGCATCAACCGCACCCGCGTCCGCACCATGATGCGGCGTTTTCGCATCGCCCTCACCGCGGGTGACCCCACCGCGGCAGGCAATCTGCTCCATCCCACCATGTCTGCCATCGACCAGGCCATTACGAAAGGCGTGTTGCACGAAAACACCGGCAACCGCTACAAGTCGCGCCTAACGCTTGCTTACAACGCCGTTAAAGCCAAGGCCGCGAAATAAGGAAGTCTTCGGTTTTTCCATCTTCGGTGTTCAGTGCTCGGAGTCAAAAAGCAGGTGGGGCTCCCGCGTTTTCTCTTTTCTCGAAAAGACCAAATCACAAGAGATTGCCCTTACAATCGCTGATTCACGGTTGGAACGGAGTCGGGATATGAACTACTACGCGTTGATCTATGAAACCGTGGATGACTACGTCGCAAGGCGCGCGGAATTCCGCGAGATGCATTTACGCATGGCTAGAGAAGTCCGCGAACGAGGAGAATTGCTTCTGGCTGGCGCGTTCGATGATCCGGTGGACCGCGCCTTGCTGGTTTTTCGTGTGGACGACAAGCAAAAGGTCGAGGAATTCGCCAGGAACGATCCCTATGTCGTGAACGGTCTGGTCAAAAAATGGGAAGTGCGCTGCTGGAAAGTCGTCGTCGGCAACGATCAACGGTCCCCCTCCGCCGTGGCCGCAGGCGCAATCCTCCGCCACTGGTCGGCACACTCTACCGAAGCACAGCTGCCCAAGTATCTCGAGCACTTTTCCAAGAAGGTTTTGCCGGAACTTCGCCGCGTTCCCGGCTATCTAGGAGCTGCGCTTTCCGTCCGTCGCACCGAGCGGGAAGCCGAAATTTTCGTAGAGACGACCTGGCGCTCGCTTGACGCTGTTCGCGCTTTTGCCGGAGCCGACCTCGAAGCCGCGGTCGTTGCTCCAGAAGCCGCGGCTCTGCTCACGAGCTTCGACCGCCGCGTCCGCCATTCCCAAATTGCGGTTTTCGACCACGCCTGAAATCTGCCGCTCAGGAAAAAGGCTGTCTTTGTCGACGAGGGTTTAGGCATTTGCCGCCAAGGCTTCTCGACCAGTTAGCTCCGTGACCAAAAACTCC
>DATAIH010000280.1:0-10886 GCA_036262755.1 Candidatus Acidiferrum sp. | reverse complement strand
CTAGCACCCACGCCCAGACAATTCCGGCCGACCATGCTTCGACTTCCGTCACCGACACGCTTGCTGTGGAAAGGCCCGCCGCCCTTTATCTTTTTTTTTCGACAAGCTACCCTGAGCTGGACTGGACCGTGCGAACGGCTTCGGGTGCCTCGGCTAGATCGCTGCAGTCGTATTTTTCGCCGACTCGCCTTGCGCTGCGTTTGAGACAGCCTCCCATGCTTCCCAAATGGCTAGACGCTCAGCGTAAGCGGCCCGCGCCCTCGGAAGAATCCAAGAACCGACCGCAAATCGCAGTGGAGGATTTTTCGCGTCCACGATCTTCAGAATGGCGTCCGGTGTCGCTTGAGGATCGCCGCGTTCCGCGTTGACTAGATTCGCCATAATCTCCTTCCGGAAGTCCGCATAAGGTTCCAGAACATCAGTGGCCTTTGCGGATTTACCGAAATCGGTCGAATAGGCGCCGGGTTCAATCAGCGTCACCTTGATGCCGAACGGCTTGACCTCTTGCGCCAAGCTTTCGTGGAGCGCTTCGACTGCCCATTTGGAGGCGCAATAGGAGCCGATTAGCGGCATCGTCACAATCCCAAGGCCGCTTGAGACGCCGAGAATGTGCCCGCTGCCCTGTTTCCGCAGCAGAGGCAGGGCAGCTTGGATGACCCGAAGCATCCCAAAGTAGTTCGTGTCAAATAGTGCGCGGACATCGGCCTCGCTTGCTTCTTCAACGGTGCCTATTAGAGAGTAGCCGGCATTATTGAGGACAACGTCCAGCTTGCGGAAGTGCGCGTGTGCCTGGGCAACCACCTGCCGCACCTGCTCGGAGTCGGTTACGTCAAGCGCCAGCGGGAGGACAGCATCGCCGAAGCGTTCCCGGAGATCGGCAACGTCTGCTAATGTGCGGGCGGTAGCGGCGACCTTGTCCCCGCGCGAGAGTGCGGCTTCGGCCCAGATGCGGCCGAAACCGCGAGAAGCACCAGTGATAAACCAAGTCTTCATATCAGCATCTCCTTCGTGTTGTCCTACTCGGCGACGCCGGCCATTTTGCGAAGTCGATCATTCGCGAAATACTGGGCACCGCCTTCTTCGATAGCCTGCAGAACCAGGCCAGCGACGAACTCGGGCTTGTCACCCTCGGCGTATAGAGCTGAGGGTCCGCCGCCCGCTGGATTGCCCATCCTGTTTTTGCCGAAGTTCGTCGCCGTGATGAACGGGTAGATTTCGCTGACGACGATGCGGTCCTTTTCCAACTCGGTGCGTGCCGTGAGACTGAAGCCAAGAAGCGCACGCTTCGACGACGAATAAACACTGTATTGAGGAATGGTCATGAAAGCAGTCCCCGAATTGATGTTTACAATGCTTCCGCCGCCGTGCGCCCGCATCACCGGAATCGCAGCCTGCATTGCGATGATCGGCCCCAAAACATTGAGATGGAAGATCTCGTCAAAAAGCGCAGGTTCAATCTCCTCAATTGAAGCCGCATAGCTGCGCCCGGCGTTATTTACGAGCCCGTCGATGCGGCCGTAATGCCGGCGCACAGCGCCAACAGCTTCCCGCACATGGTCAAACTTCGTCATGTCTGCCGTAACAGCCAAGCTCCCAGGAAGCTTCTGCGCTAATTCTTTCAGCGCATCGGTGGTGCGAGCGAGAAGGGCCACTTTCGCGCCGCGACCAGACAGAGCGATCGCTGTCGACAGCCCGATCCCTGAAGAAGCGCCCGTGACAATGAATACGTGATCTTTGATTTCCATGGTTTGATCTCCTGACTTAGCGTTTCTGGCATCTTTGTCGGCCCTGTGAAACAGACCGATTTTCTAGTTTCCGTTCGGCGGGTCTCCGTCAATCAACGGGATGCCCGTACCGGCGGCGCGAATATGCTATCCGTAGGGGTCTCCGAATAGCGCATTTGCTCCAAGTCGGCAATCAGTCTCGGCCCGCTTGGGCGCCATTCGAGCCGTCGGCGCGTTTCCACGCTCGAACCGATAAGGTCGCGACCAACGAACGTCGCCAGCCCGCCGAAATGGGCTGCTGCCTCGTCGGCGGATTTGGACACGACCCGGCACCTTCAGACCACGGCCGATGGCTTCAGCAATGTCGCGGTAAGGCACGCCTTCTTCGGCTACCGCATGATACCTGGCGCCGGCTTCCTGTTTCTCGAGCGCCAGCCTATAGAGGCGGGCAGCGTCGAGCACGTGGACAGCCGCCCAACGGTTGAGTCCGTCGGCCACATACGCTGAGGCACCCTTCTCGCGGGCCAGCGCGATGGTGTAGGTGACGAGGCCCTGCTTGATTGTGTTGTGAACCTGAGGAAGGCGTACCACCGACACGCGCACGCCATGCTTCAGCAGCTTTTCAGCCGTAAGTTCCGAGGCGCGGGGATACGCAGGAGAGGGAAGAAGAGGAGCATCTTCCTCTGTAGGCATCCGCCCCTGCGCCACCGTCGCCAGTCCGGAGGTGACAAGCAGTGCCCTCCCGGAGCCTTCGAGTGCTGAGCCGAGAGCCTCAATGGCGCGCCTGTCGATCTCGCAGTTTTCTGCGAAGTTCGAAAAGTCGTGGATAAAGGCGGTGTGAATCACGGCATCCACGGTGGTCGCTCCGCTGCGTAGGCTTTCTAGGTCTTCCAGGCCACCTCGATGCACCCTGGCGCCAGCGGCGATCAGCGACTTGGCACCTGCTTCTGACCGAGCGAGGCCGAGCACTTGATGCCCTGCGTCGATCAACTCTCGAACAATAGCGGAACCGATAAAACCAGTGGCCCCCGTGACAAATACACGCATATTTCTTCCTCCTTGTACGGCCGTTCGAAGCTCGCCGCGTTGACGACCACTAGCACTTCAAGTAAAGTGGAGGGCGTCTCCGGATAGTTGGATTAACGGAGACTATCTCCGGTTACAAGTTTTTTGTGATGCGCCCAAAAAGGGCAAAACTCGCCCCCAGAAAGCCCCGTGCTGACGCGGAGCGGAATCGCGTCCGCATTCTGGAAGTTGCGAAGGAGGCGTTCAGTCGCTCAGGCGCAAACGCCAGCCTGGACGACATCGCAAAACAGGCAGACGTGGGACCGGGAACCTTGTATCGGCACTTCCCTGCACGCGATGCACTTCTCGAGGCTGTCTATCGGACGGAAGTAGAAAAGCTAGCGGCGGCGGAGCGGAAGTTCGCTGAGACTATGCCTCCGCTCGAGGCGTTGCGGGCTTGGATGTTGTTGTTCGTCGATTACATCGCGACGAAGAAGATCATTGGCCCTGCCCTGAATACCTTGGCTGGGGGCCCTTCGAAGGTGTTCGAAGCATCCTACGCGCAAATCTGGGAAGCGATTCGGACACTAGTGAAGCGCGCGATCCAGAACGGCGACATACGAAAGGACCTCGACCCAATCGATCTGCTTAGGGCTCTGATTGGTGTCTCCAACGTGGCCTCCAGCCCTGACTGGCAGCAAAGCGCCCGAAGACTGGTGGATATCCTCATTACCGGCTCGCGCCCAATCAAATAGACCTGCAATCGGATTCCCGAATCGTCCATTCGGAAGCTCCGCGTTTACATGGACGAATTGTCGGCTTTTAGCAGGAGTGACTCGCTAGCAGGAAGGAATTCTTAGTTCTTTCCAGCTGGCAAGCAACTCCCGAAGTAATGCTCTTTCCTCTCATGACTACCGGCTGATCGATGTTCCGGCCAGGCTGCGGGAACACGGCATTTAGAGTCCAGCATAAAACGCGGACTGGGGAGCCGCTCAACTCTCCTCCATCAGCGCAGCAGCGCGCTTGCCGACTTTCTTGAGCTTCACTTCAAGGCCACGAAGCTCCTCCGGGCTTAGTTCGGAGAACACTCTCTTCATCTGTCCGGAATGTTTTCGAAAGGCGGAAACAATGAGATCCTTCCCGCGCGGTGTGAGGGCGACGATACGAACACGCCGGTCCTCTGTGCTCTCGACCCGGGTTACCAAGCCCTTCGCGAAGAGACGGTCCACAGCGATACTGATCGAGCCCGGGGTCAGATCGACGATTGGGCCTATCGTATTGACGGGCAAAGGACCTTTGTGCAGCAGGAGTTCCAGCACGCCGAAATCCGAGAGGCCGAGTCCAGTCTCTTCAATACCAGCGGCTGCGTACCTTGTCAGGGCGCGCATCGCCTTCATCATTACTAGCCAGACGTGATCCGTTGCTTGATTGCCTCGGGTCATAAAATCTGAATCTTCCAGAAGTATACCCAAATCAATTCTATTTGCATCAATATACTTGACGCCATGTAATGGCGCCAATCGAAAAGGAGAGCCCGGTTATGAGAACCGCTTCTGTAATTGCCCGATATCTGGCGGGCGTGATCTTTCTTGTTATGGGACTGAACGGCTTCCTGAACTTCATTCCCCTTCCCCCGCCGGGGGGCATTGCTGGACAGTTCATGGGTGCCCTCTATGCCTCGCATTACCTGTGGGTGATCTTCGCGTTTCAGGTCATCGCAGGTGTACTTCTGCTGATCAACCGTTACGTGCCGTTGGCGGTGGCAGCGCTGGCGCCGGTGATTGTGAACATTCTCTGCTTCCACGCGTTGATGGCCCCGAGCGGGCTTCCGATGGCCCTCTTCGTGGCCGTGCTATGGGGCGCGATCTTCATCGACGTGCGACCGGCCTTTTCCGGGTTGTTCCAGTCGCGTTTGCAGCAGCCGCGGCCCTGACCGCAAGAGAAAGGAACCAAAAGATGCCACAAGAGCTCACCGTCGTCGTTACAGGATCGACCGGTAAACAAGGAGGCGCCGTCGCGCGTGCCCTCCTTGAGCGAGGCCACAAGGTCCGCGCCGTCACGCGCGACCCAAACTCAAGCCAGGCGAAGTTGCTGGCGAACGCCGGGGCGGCGCTCGTTCGGGCGTCGCTCGAAGACACTGCGGCGATTAGGAAGGCGCTCGAAGGAGCAACCTCTCTCTTCGCGATTACGGTGCCGTTCGGAGGCACGGAAGCCGAGATCCGGCAAGGCATTGCCGCCGCCGACGCGGCCAAGGCAGCCGGCGTGCATCTCGTTTTCGCTTCCATCGGTTCCGCCAACCGGCAGCCGGGCATTCCGCACTTCGACAGCAAGTACGAGGTTGAAAAACACATCGCCAAAATTGGCGCCCGCGCAACGATTCTCGCGCCGGTTGCTTTTATGGAGAACCTCTATTTCATAAAGGAGCAGATCGCGAAAGGGATCTACGCGGCGGCGCTCCCGCCGACAAGGGCGCTGGCGCAGGTTGCCGTCGCGGACATCGGGGCGGTCGCCGTTCGCATCCTCGAGGACGTCAGTCGCTTCACGGGCAAGCGCTTCGATCTCGGTGGCGACGAACTCACGGGGAACGATGCGACCGCCATTCTTTCGCGGGTCACCGGCCGCCCGTTCGCTTATTACCAGGTCCCGCTCGATGTCATCCGCCAGCGCATGGGCGAGGACGGCGCCAAGATGTACGAATGGTTCGACCGCGTCGGTTATGTGGTGGATCGCGCCGCGCTCCACCGTGAATTTCCCGATGTCGTCTTCCACGACTTCGAGTCCTGGGCGAAGACGCAGGATTGGAATGCGCTTCTGCAGAGCGCATAGACGCCGAACCAGGGGGCCGGCTCAGTCTTCATGAGATCGAGCGCCGAGCTCCCTGCGTCCCAGCACCTTAAGCCTGGACATCAGATTGCTTTGCGTGAAGAAAGGAGAGCTCCCATGAAAGCTGTCAGGTTGTTGGAATACGGTGGGCAGTTGGTGTTCAGCGATGTACCGACGCCGACGATTGCACGCGACGAGATCTTGGTCAAGATCAGGAGTACGGCCGTCAATCATCTGGATCTTGTTGAGGCCTCCGGAACGGCAAGACAGATATTCCCGATCGACCTGCCGTGGATACCTGGTCATGAGTTTTCAGGGGTCGTCGAACAGATTGGCAGTGACGTTGCGACGTATGCGCCAGGTGATGCCGTATTCGGTACCACCAGCAGAATGGGCGCGTACGCGGAGTATGTGGCTGTCGAGGCGGCGGCCATCGCAAGAAAACCATCCAACCTCTCCTTTGAGGAGGCGGCATCAGTGCCGGTGGCCTCCCAAACAGCATGGCAGGGAATCTTCACCCACGCTCACCTGGAAAAGGAACAAACGATCCTGATTCATGGTGGTGCCGGTGCTGTGGGGGCCTATGCGGTGCAGTTGGCATCGCATGTCGGTGCCACCGTCATTGCCACCGCAAGCGGCGACGATGAGGCGTACCTCATCTCCCTCGGCGCCAGCCGGGTTATCGATTATCGAAAGGCGCAGTTCGAGAAGGTTCTGCGAGAGAAGGTCGATGTGGTCTTCCACTTGGTCAGTGGCGATACACAGAAGCGGTCGTTCTTGGTCTTGAAGGAAGGTGGCCATCTCGTCTCTGCCACCCAGCCCGTATCCCAGGAAGAGGCCGCAATGCACCGCGTTTCGGGCGTGATGATGAGGCTCGCGCCCTCAGGGGAAGGGCTCGGCAGAATCGGGCGCCTGTTGGAAGAGGGGACGATACGACCAGACGTCGCGACGGTGTACGCGCTCCAAGATGCGGCCCAGGCCTGGAAGGACATCGCCAGGAACCTGCCAGGGGTTCATGGGATGTCGCCCAGCGAGCCGGCAGCGGCAAGACGCAAGTCACACGGCAAGATCGTGCTTCGTGTGGCCTAGGTCCGCAGGATACCAGGATTGCCCACCGGTTTATCGAGTCGGGCGAGCAATTCGGAAAAGTTATGCCGGCCGTGTAGGCCGCTCGACCACCCGTAACGTGAAAGATTTTTTGGCGTGGGCTGGATTTGAACCAAAGGCCATAGCGCACGGAACTCTCCCCCGCCGTCTCAGCAGGACTTAATAACAGAACCTAACTAACTAGGCTATTTCCTCTCTGCAGCTTTGGCGATGGCGGCTTCAGCCAGCGGGACCATAGTCTTGTACCCGGCGTCGTTGGGATGCAAACCGTCGTCGGCCAGCTCCTTCTTCAAGAGGCCCTTTTCGTCCACTAGCGCCGAAAAATAGTCCAGGTAGACGATCCCGCTTCCACTGCAGTAGCCCTTCAACCATTCGTTTAGCAGGAGTATCTTGGCCATGGGCCGCTGCGCGAAAAAATCCTGCGCCTTCGGCGTGTAGTTGTGCACTGGCAGCACCGAAGAAAAGACCACGGGGATGCCGTGCGCCTTTGCCAGATCCGCCATGCTCGCCAGGTTTGCCTCGATGTCTTCCAAACGCATGGGACCGGTGTTGCCGGCGATGTCGTTGGTTCCCGCCAGAATCACCACTGCCTTCGGGTGCAACTCGATCACGTCTTGACGGAAACGCACCAGCATTTGCGGCGTGGTCTGTCCGCCGATGCCGCGGTTGACGTATGGCTTGCCTGGAAAATAGGTTTCCAGCTTCCAGCCATCGGTGATGGAGTCGCCAAAAAACACGACGGTGTCCAGCGCAGGAGCCGCGCTCTTTAGCTCCTCGTTCGCGGTGCGGTAGCGCGCCAGCTGGCCGTAGTCGTCCGTGAACATCGCGATGCGCGACGCCCGGTACTGATCCAGCCCGGTAAATCCAGTGGACGGAATCCCCGGCGTGGGCACCGTTTTTGGTGCCGCCGCTTGTCCGGACTGCTGGGCGGGGTGCTGCGCCTCGGATATCGCCGCCGCAATGCAGACTGCAGCCAGACTCATGGTTAACTTCCGCACAATCGAACCTGTTCTCGAATTCATAGTCCCCTCGGCGTGACAGCATACCCTATGTTCCCTTCGCAGTTTCCTTATGAAAGAGATCGCTAATCGTGTGTCGAGAAGCGGCAGGTCGTTCGGCGCCAGACGAGGAAATATCCGTGATGTTAAATAGCATCAAGGAACGCGGTGCTGTTTTGGTGGCCCTCGTGGCAGGAACAGGGCTACGAATCGGTGAGGCTCTAGCAGTGCGAACCGGTGATTTTGACGCGCTGTGCCGAGTGTTGCAGGTGACGACCAGCGTGTGGCGGAGACGCGAGCAGGCGCCAAACGCGATTCGACCGGTCGACATCCCTGAGTCATTGGCACAGATTCTCTGGCGATACATGAGAGGGAGGGACGGACACTTATTCACCACCAGGGCCTCATTGCTGGTTTGAATCCTCCAGCGGAAACGGGTTGAATAACCTACCACTATCGCGTCTTGCAGGCGCGAGAATCGGCTCTCAGTCTATCGCTGCAGCTCGCTTCCTTCGTGCGTCGCTCTAGCTAAGTCTTTTAAACGTTCAGCAACGATGAAGCGCACGTCCTCCCACGGCATTCCGTCCATCCATAGTTTTAGCTCGACGGCCCACAACATTATCTGAAAGTATGCCCATTTAAGCTGCTTCATGTTGAGCCACCTCGCCACAGAGGTTGAATGCGGGAATAGTCCGTTTCGAAAGTCGTCACCTATCACCCTTGACAGGTCGAGGAAAACTACTGCTGCGCTCCATCAAAAACCAATGGTACGGAAGTACGTCTCTTTCCTGGGGCATGAGTACCTGGAACCGTCGAAGAGCGAGCCGGGCGTTTGTCTTGCGCTCCGCAGGTCCCGTTAGCCCTGGCGACGCGTCCCGTTTACTGCTCAAAACGGAACGAGCGAAATTGCAATGCCGAATTACTGGCGAGCTCGGATCAACTCCTGCGTTACAGGCCGCAAGGCGTACGTGCTCTTCTGTCTGCAGGCCCACTGAGAAATTCTTACTTGTTCTTGCCCATCGCTGCGACCTTGCGCTCTGCCGGCTTCGTGGTTTCCAGCACTCGCACGCGACGCGGGCCGAAGGCAATCAACTTCGCAGGAAAATCGCGCAAGAAAGGGATTTTGAAAAGCAGTTTGAATTGCCAAGGCACAGTGGCGGGGCGCGTCGATTGGAGAACGCGAACCATGAGGCGGTCTTGCATTGTTTTTTGCATCCATTGGATGACGCGGGTTGGCCATTCGCGCTGACGTTGGACTTCGGCCAGTTGGGCTTCGGAGACGGTCCCGGACTTCAGCGGACCTGCAAGGACGTTTGCGGCCACGACGGCATCCTGGACGGCGTAATTAATCCCCACGCCTCCAACGGGAGACATTACATGTGCGGCATCACCGATAACGAGTACACCGGGTTTGTGCCAGAGGGGGCAGCGGCTGGATTCGACGGAAAGCAGGGTGAACTGCTGCCAATCCGTCAGGGATTCCGTGTGCTTTGCAAAGCGTGGTTCAGTTTCAGCCAAGCTCTTGCGAATCGCTTCCACGCCCTGTCCACGCAGGGCTTGATATTGGCCTTTGGGAAAAACTAAGCCGGCCTGCCAGTGGTCGTTACGTTCGAGCACGATAAAAATGCGTCCGCCGCCGATGCCGCCAAATGCACCGCCGATGACCTCGGGCTCGCCGGGAAGCTTTGGGAGGCGAAACCATAGGACATCCATGGGAGGAGCTGTCTTAATTGGTTCGAGGCCAGCGAGGCGGCGCACGACGGAGAAGCGCCCATCGGTACCAACGGTCAATTGGGCACGAAGTTCGTGTTCCGCACCGTCGTCGCCGAGATAGCGCACTCCGACAACGGCACCATTCTCTTCGACCAAGTGCTGCACCTGGGCGCGCATCACCAATTTGAATTCCGGGTATTTCGTGGCCTCGCGAGTAATGAATTCCAGAAAGTGAACTTGGGGAATCATCGCGATATAGGGAAAGCGCGTCTTGAGGCGACCGAGATTGAATGGGCGAAAGGGGCCGTTTGCAAATTGAAGCGTGGGCCCGGTGATTTTGCTGTGCGGAATCTGGAGGAGTTTCTCCGCGAGGCCGATCTGATCGAGAACTTCCAGTATGGAGGGATGAATGGTGTCGCCACGAAACTCGCGGTCGAAATCCCTATGCATTTCGAGGAGAGTGACGGGAACGCCGCGGCGCGCAAGGAGAAGAGCAAGCATGGCGCCGGCGGGTCCACCACCGACGATACAACAAGAAGCTGTCTGCACGTCACGAACTTGGTTTTGAGCGGGCGAGGTCTGATTCATATCGGTTGTTCTTTAATCCTCTCTGAGTTGGTGTTGAGGCTAGGGGCCTCAGGAATCAGTTGAGACTTCCCCGTGGAGTGCAGGCCCACGAGGCGAGCGACCAGAACGGGGACATACATGATGCCGCTCACAGCTTGGAGAATAGAAAGTGACCGGGCTTGCGCCGTAATCGGCATGATGTCGCCACCAGTCCATTGTATGGTTCCGGTGTCGAGTGGGTCCATGACGATGGCGTTAGGCGGTCAGCACAAATATGCGGCGGCCCAGGTGATAGCCATGAAAGAAATTACTTATTGCGGACAAACACGGACACTCTGCACCAAAAATAGCAAGGGCCTCCGATGCCTGTGCAGGAAGCCCTTTGCTTTCAATCAAGAATCGGTTGCGGGGGTCAGATTTGAACTGACGACCTTCGGGTTATGAGTTCAAGTCAGCAAACGAATGAAACCACTTAAGTCTCGCCGAATCAGTCGTCCTCTACTCCCGCCAACCTTCAATTTCAACTCCAAAAACCGGGTTTTGCGCCCATTTTGCGCCCAAGGTCCCGGAAAAGGCGGCGTCCGCAATAAGGAGTAGTAAGAAACCTGTCTAAGGAATGTCGGCACGGAGGGCGGTGTAGGTCGCCCAACGAAACGTAACCGTGGCACGACTTAATTTGAACGTTTCAGTACCGCTGCTCTGTGCCCGCCTTGGTTCTGATTTTGCGCCTACCCTTATCGTGTCTCAGGTAGCACCGAACCATCCTCGATGATCTCGATAGACAATGGAGCCATACCAAACGGTTTTGTTGCGTATTCCGATGAAGGTGATCAGGATCCCGAACTGATCGTGATCAACGTTCCGGGATTGATGTGATCAGTCCTCGGAGCGAAGCGACGCTGGCGGTTGCATTTTCCAGAAAGTGATCACGATCGTCAAGGTTGTTGTT
>DATAIH010000279.1:0-11214 GCA_036262755.1 Candidatus Acidiferrum sp. | reverse complement strand
CTTCGCGGGCGGATCGGCCCGGATGCCTGGCCGCTCGGGCCTGGCTGGGGGCTCGATTCGCTCCTGTCGGGTGGCTTTTTCTCGCTGGGTATTTTCCTGGGCTTCTTCGGCGTCGTGCATCTGGCACTGGCGTGGGGACTTTTCGAGCGGCAATCCTGGGCACGCATTCTGGGCCTCGTGCTGGGAATCCTTGCGCTGCTGCGGTTCCCCTTTGGCACGGCCCTGGGAATCTATACGCTTTGGGTGCTCGCCCCAGAACCGTCCGCGCGCGAATACAACCAACTCTCTCATTCGCGCGGGCAAATCCATAGCGCGGGATTCTCCGCAAACCCGCGCTAAACGGAAACATCCCCGAACATAGCTACAGGGTCTTCGATGCCGGCCTAGCCAGGCGACCGAACGTGCTGTCGCGGTGCTTTGGCCAGCGCGCCGAGAGCTTCTGTGTACGGCGCACGGGCCACGCCCTGTTCGGTGAAGATGGCCTCAATGTACCGCGCCGGCGTCACGTCAAAGGCGGGATGTGCCGCCGGCACATCCGGCGCAATGCGCACCCCTTGTAGATGCGTCACTTCCGCGGCCGAGCGCTCTTCGATGGGGATATGTTCGCCATTCGGAATCGACAGATCGAAAGTCGAAACCGGCGCGGCGATATAAAACGGCACGTTGTTTTCTTTGGCCAGCACGGCAATCTGATACGTGCCGATTTTGTTCGCCGTATCGCCATTCGCCGCAATGCGGTCCGCGCCGGTCACGATGGCGCCGACCTTGCCGGACTTCAAAAAGTGGCCAACCATGTTGTCGGTAATCAGCGTCAGCGGAATGCCCCCCTTGTGCAGTTCCCAAGCTGTGAGCCGTGCGCCCTGGAGATATGGGCGGGTTTCCGGTACCAGTACGTGCAGCTTTCTACCCTGCTCGACCGCTACGCGGATCACGCCGAGCGCCGTACCAATCCCGGCCGTAGCCAGCGCACCTGCGTTGCATTGCGTCATCACCTGCCCTTCGCGCGGCATGAATTCCGCCCCAAACTTCCCAATGGCCTGGTCCGTCGAGTGTTTTTCCTCGTGAACCTGCTTCGCTTCTTCCACCATGCCTTGCTTGATTTTCGAGAGTTCCGAAGTTTCTGCCGTAAGTTCGGCGAAGCGCCGCTTCATGCGCTCAAGCGCCCAAAACAGGTCAACCGCGGTGGGTCGCGTTTTGGCAAGCGCGTCCGAGATTCGAGCGAACTCGGCACGAAGCGCGTCCACAGTGTTCGCGGAAGAATGCAAAACGCCGAGCGCGGCACCCATGGCCGCAGCCACTCCTATTGCCGGCGCCCCACGAATCACCATTTCGCGAATCGCTTTCGCCAACTCGCGGTAGTCCGTATAGGTGTACGAAATCTCTTCTGCCGGAAGCCGCCGCTGGTCCAGCATAACTACGCCGAGGTCGGTCCAGGTGATGGGCTGCGCCACATACATGGTTTCGTCTGCCCTCGCTTCGACCATCCGTCGTCGGTCACCCCGAGCCGCAGGAAATCTCCTCATGGCATTCGGCACGGGGAGGAAAGTGCCCTTTGATTGTAGCGAAGTGAGGGCGAGGAAGACGAATCGCTCACGGATGCGGCGGCAGGTAGGTAAAGCCCTTCGTTCCCAGGATCGTGAGCAGCGCGAGCATCGAGTTATAGCCCAAATGCAGAAAAAAACTGGCAAAAACCGTTCCTGTCCAGGCCCGCGCGAAGGTAAAGATGATGCCGACGAGGATCAGCAGGCTGACCAAACCCCAGGTCCAACCAAGTTGCGGTGCATGCATAAGCCCAAACAGGGCCCCGGTCGCGAGGATGCTCGTCACCACCCCGGCGCGGATGGCGGTTGGCGAATCCATGCCAAACGACTGAGCAAGGCCAGACGCCATGCGCGCAAATACGGGATAGAGGTAGCCCCGAAAGACGGTTTCTTCCACCAGGGGCGCGACGAGCACTGCCATGCTCATCAGCAGCATCATTCCGGTGCGGCTGTTGAACATTTCCTGAATAGGAACGTGCTCCGCATTCTTCACCCGCGAACTCGCGACGATGACAAACAGAGACAGCCCCGACCCCGAGAGGAAATACATCCATGGTCTGCCTTTCCCGGCGAGGGGGTTCGCATCCAGCCTCTTCCAGCCCAGGGACCGCCAAAACGGCAAATTGGGAAGCGCGGACAGGGTCACATAGAGAAATAGAATAATCAGCGCGAACCACAGGATGTTTGTGCCCACGATCAGCTTGGGGTCCGACTCAAAAAGCCTGCGGATCTGTCTTTGCGAGAGATGGCCATTGGTCGAGTAATACGCCAAGACCGCCACGCCGATCGCTAATTGACTAACGACGGCATACAGGGAAAAGAGCAGGAGATGCGGCCAGGACCAGGTGATGCGCAGGTCTTCAGGCAAATTGGAATGGGCCGCCTCGGGATGAATCGCCACGTAGGAGATGGGATCGCCTGCGAGCGGGGAGACGGCTTCCGCGGATCGAGATTCCGAGACCTCCCCGGGGCGGTCTTCGAGCTCGCCCGGCTCTCCCGGCGGACCCGGTGGATGATCGTCAACGAGGCTCATGCGATCCCTTGTCAGTGTCTCTTAGGCCATCCTGCCGCCAATGCCGCAGCCACGAGCGGCATCAGCAGCTCGTGGTGGCCGGTGATGGCGAAGCCGCGCGACTCAGGTCCTTTGTGCCCACGGCGGGGAGCGGTGGGACGCTTCACTACATTTTGCAACGGACGGTAGTGCTGAATAAAGTCGAAGTTCGCCGTGGTGATGGGGCAGAGCGGCACGCCCAGGTTGCGCACCACAGAAACGGCCTTCAGAAAAACCTCCGGCAGCAGCACCGCGGAACCCCAGTTGAGGTAAACGCCGCCGGGATGCATCTGCTCGGTCAGCGCGCAGAAGAGACGGAAATCGCGATGCGTGGCATAGCCAAGCGCCGCCCCTTCCGCCGCCGGATGCATGTGCGGAATGTCCGTGCCGATGGCCAGGTGTACCGTCACCGGGATGCGCCGCTTGTGTGCCGCGGCCAGAACGCTCGAACTCGCTTGTTTCGCGGCAATAACGCCGCTCGTCAGAAATTGCCCCGCCGCTTCGCCATACCCGATGCGAATCCGTTGCGCCAGCTTGGCGATTTCGTTCAGATACCTTCCAGTTTCCTCGGCCATGCCGAATTGGCCTTGGCCGAGCGCGTCCTCGACGTCTTCCGAAGTGCTCCCCGCCAGCGCTATCTCGAAATCGTGAATGAGCGCCGCCCCGTTCATCGCGATTCCCGAGATAAAGCCGCGATCCATCAGGTCGATCACCACCGGCCCGAGACCTACCTTGACGACGTGGCCGCCCATGCCCCAAAGAATCGCTTTGCGCTTTTGCCGCGCTTCAATAATGGCGCCGAGAAGTTCCCGAAGATCGCGCGCCGCAAGAATGTCAGGAAGCGAATCGAGAAATCTCGGAAGCGATATATTTCCGTCGCTGGCCCTGGCGAACTCCCGCATGCTGACTTTGCTCTTTCGCGAAGCCAGCGGATACGTGCGCACTTCTCCAAGAACCAAGGGCTCGATCGAATAAATACTCATGTCCGAACGCTACTGTAGGGGGAAAAGCGGCAGGGCGCAAGCCAGCCTCCGCCGGTCCGAGGTCGATCGATCGCTCGAAGGTTCACGCTAGGCGGATCGCGAAGGCCTTTTCCGGACGCACTACCCTTGGGTCTTTCTTCTCCGAAGGTTAAAGGGCGTCGAGGCGAGCGCCCCTCGTTCGTGTCCATGAAGTGGATCGCTGGGCGGGGCGGCGATCTGAGCCCGCTTCATTTGCGGTCGTCGACGCCGTGCCCATGGCCCTGGCCATTGAGACTGAGGACACGAGCAAGGACCTGGCCGGTATAGGACTTTTTCGCGCGAGCCACCTGTTCCGGCGGACCTTGCGCCACAATGCGCCCGCCGCCTTCCCCGCCTTCCGGACCTAAGTCGATAATCCAGTCTGCCTGTTTGATGACGTCCAGATGGTGCTCGATGATCAGCACGGCGTTGCCGAGGTCGACCAGTCGATGCAACACGTCGAGCAACTTCCGCACGTCATCGAAATGCAGCCCGGTGGTTGGCTCGTCGAGGATGTAGAGCGTGCGCCCGGTTTGGCGCTTGGAAAGCTCCCGAGCAAGCTTGATGCGCTGCGCCTCGCCGCCGGAAAGCGTCGTGGCGGACTGGCCCAGCGTTACATAACCGAGGCCCACATCCACGAGCGTCGCAAGCTTTTGCTGAATCTGGGGAATGTTTTCGAGCAGCTTCAACGCCTCGGTGCAGGGCAGGCTCAAAATGTCGCTGATCGAATGTCCCTTGTAGCGCACCGCGAGCGTTTCGGAATTGTAGCGGCGGCCGCGGCACACTTCGCACAGCACGTAAACATCGGGAAGGAAATTCATTTCGATCCGCCGCAGGCCGTCTCCCTGGCAAGCTTCGCAGCGCCCGCCTTTCACATTGAAGCTGAAGCGCCCCGGTCGGTAGCCGCGTTCGCGCGCTTCCGGGAGCATGGCAAACAAGTCGCGAATGGGCGCAAACACTCCGGTGTAGGTCGCCGGATTCGAGCGCGGCGTGCGGCCAATCGGCGCCTGATCGATCTCAATCACTTTGTCGATGTGTTCGGTGCCGAGGATTTGCCGATGCGGGGCGGGCGCTTCCGAGGAACGATAAAGCTTTTGCGCCAGCGCGCGATACAAGATGTCGTTCACCAGCGTGGATTTGCCGGAGCCGGAAACCCCGGTAACCACGGTGAGCAAACCGAGCGGGAAGGTGACGTCGATCTCCTTGAGATTGTTCGCTGTAGCTCCAAGGACCTGAATCGCTTTGCCGTTCTGGCTGCGCCGCTTTTCCGGCACCGAAATTTTCGCCGCGCCACTCAGATACTGTCCTGTCAGCGATTCCGCCGTGGCTTCGATTTGTTCCGGCTTGCCTTGCGCCACCAGATAGCCGCCGGCGTTTCCCGCGCCGGGGCCGAGGTCCACCACAAAATCCGCGCGTCGAATGGTATCTTCGTCATGCTCGACCACCAGCACGGTGTTGCCGAGATTCCGCAAATGTTCGAGCGAGCCGAGCAGCCGCGCATTGTCGCGCGCGTGCAGCCCGATGCTCGGCTCATCGAGCACGTACAGCACGCCGCGCAATCGCGAGCCAATCTGCGTTGCCAGGCGAATCCGTTGCGCCTCGCCGCCGGAGAGCGTGGCCGCAGAGCGCTCCAGGCTGAGGTAGCCCAGGCCCACCGCCAGAAGAAAGTCGATGCGCTCCGCAATTTCTTCCAGCGGCCGCGCGGCAATTTCCTTTTGACGCTCGCTGAGCTCGGCCAAAATCTTGTCGACCGCGGGTCGCGCGGAACTCAAGGACAGCGCGGTGAAATCCGCGATGGACCATCCTGCCAGCTTGACCGCGAGCGATTCAGGACGCAGCCGCTTGCCGTGGCAAACGCTGCAAACCGTCGCGGACATATACTGCGTCATCCATTCTCGGTAGGTATCCGAGCCGGACTCTTCGAAATTTCTTTCCAGGAATTTCAAGATACCGGGAAAGCGGAAGCCTTTTTCGAGTTTCGATTTCTTGCCGGCTCCGTTCTCTCCGCCACCTTTGCCGTTCGAAGGCGGGTATCCGTACAAGAGCATGTTCTGGATGCGCGCCGGAAACTTTTCGAACGGCGTATCGAGATCGAACCCGTGCGCATAAGCACCAAGTTCGAGCGTCCGCTTCAAAATCGCAGAGCCCGAACCCGGCCCGAGGCCGCCATCGAAAAGCGGGCGCGACCAATCATTGATGATCTTCGACGGATCAAAATCGTATTTCGAGCCGAGCCCGTTGCACGCCGGGCACGCGCCGTAGGGCGAATTGAAGCTGAACGAGCGCGGCTCGAGCACCGGAACGGAAATCCCGCAATCCGGGCAAGCGAGCTTTTCCGAAAACGTGTACTCGTTTCCTCCCACGATGGCCACGGTCACCAGGCCGCCGGCGAGTTTCAGCGCTGTGGAAATGGATTGCTCGAGCCGCGCGGCAATGCCCTGCTTGACGAGCAGGCGGTCCACAACGATTTCGATGGTGTGATTCTTGCGCTTGTCCAGTGCGGGAAAATCGTCGAGCGGATACAGCTCGCCGTTGATCCGCACGCGCACGTACCCGTCTTGGGCGAATTTTTCCAGCTCCTTGCGGTATGCGCCTTTCCGTCCGCGCACAATCGGCGCCAGGATCATGATGCGGTCATCAGGCTTCGAGATCTCTCCGCCGAGAATCGCCTGCACCATCTGCTCGCTGGACTGCCGGGTGATGGGCTTGCCGCAATTCGGGCAATGCGGCACGCCAACCGACGCGTACACCACGCGCAGGTAATCGTAAATCTCGGTGATCGTGCCCACGGTGGAACGCGGCGACCGCGTCGTGGTTTTCTGCTCGATGGCGATCGATGGCGAAAGCCCCTCGATCACGTCCACTTCGGGCCGTTCCATCTGGTCGAGAAACTGCCGCGCGTAAGCCGACAGCGATTCGACGTAGCGCCGCTGTCCTTCGGCATAAATGGTGTCAAACGCAAGTGAAGATTTGCCCGACCCGGAAAGCCCGGTGATGACCGTCAGGGTGTTCCGGGGGATTTCGACGCTGATGTTTTTCAGGTTGTGCTGCCGCGCGCCCCGGATTACCAGTTTGCTCAGGCCCATGTCAGTTCGTTGTTCGCCGCCGATGGAAGGCCAAAAGCCTTCGACCGCAACGAAAGCGCCCCCTCCCGAGGAGCTTTCCCGCCGCAGGCACCGCCTGCCTGCGTATGCAGGCGCTCGAGCTCAGTAGCTACACTGGGCCCACAATAACCCTTCACGATAGCAGCAGAGAAAGAAAGCGGTCAAGAATCGGCTCCGCTCCGCCCTTCGCTTCGAAGAAGCGGTTTAACGCGGGCGGCAAGTGCGCATGGCGGTTACCATCACAACAAATTTTTGCGGGGTCAGGTTGACCGGGGCCGTTTCCTCGATAAACTTGAGAGTAAAAGCTGCGGTAGTGACGCCCTCACTGCAATGCTCCGTTGCCGAAGCAGGAAGCGCGTTTCGTCCCCGGGGAGTCAGACAGAACAGAATGCGAAGACTGACGCGATGGGAAGTAGGCACCGTTGCGGCCTTCCTGCTGGTGTACAGCGTCATTTCCCTTGTCGCCAAGCCGGGAGCAGCCCTTACGGCGTTCTCCGACATGAGCGGAGCGGGTTTGTGGCTCATGGCCGTTGTCGTGTTGCTGTGGGCAGGGTTCCGCAACGAGGGGCGCACACGCTGGTTCTGGTTCCTGATGGCCTTTGGCGCGGCGCTGGTATGGACGAACTTCGCCGCCTGGCTGTACTACGAAGTGCTCACCGGGCGGGAGCCGCCAAATCCGTTCTGGGCGGACATCCCGCTGTTCCTTCAGCCGGTGCCGATGATGGCCGCGGCGGCCATGCGGCCGGGATCGCGGCAGCGCGAGCAGAAATTCCTTCTCAGCACGCTGAATTTCCTGATTCTCCTTCTGTGGTGGGTTTACCTTTACATGTTTTTGGTGTACCCCAACGAATACGTGGTCATGGATCAAGCGGTGTACAACACGTACTATTTTTCGCTCTTCGTGGTGGAGTTCGCGGTGCTGATGTCCGTGCTCGGGGGGATGGCCCTCGTGACCGGAGGCGCCTGGCGCAAGATCTATTGGCATCTGTTTGGCGCGAGCGCGTTGTACCTGCTGTCCTACCAGTGGTTGAATGCGGCGCTGAACCGCAATGAGTATTACAGCGGAAGCCTCTACGATGTGCCGGATTACGCGGCGATCTGCTGGCTCATCCTGATTGCCGTGCGCGCGCGACACGTGGCGTCGGAAAAGCTGGCGGAAAGCGGGAAGGAGCGCGAGAGGGATGTGTCCGGTTTCCTGGCGGTGCTGGCCGTGCTGTCGCTGCCGGTCATCGGGCTTTGGGTGCTGCTTCTGCTGCCGGAGGCAGGCGGGCTGCGGCCGTTTCGCGTTACGGTAACGCTGATTGGAATCATGCTGGTGGCGGTGTGCGTCTTCCTGCGGCAAATGCTGCTGGTGCAGGGAATGACCAGGCTGCTGCGCGAATCCAAAGAGAATCTGGAGCAGCTGCAACTTGCGCAGAGCCAGCTGGTGCAGCAGGAACGACTCGCGGGAATCGGCCAACTCGTGTCCGGGGTGGCGCATGAACTGAACAATCCTCTAACCGCAGTCATGGGCTACTCCGACCTGCTGAAGGAACAAGCCAACGAAGGCGACGCGCGCAAAAAGCTCGAGCGGCTGGGAACCGAAGCGCGCCGGATGAAGAGAATTATCGACAACCTGATCAGCTTTGCGCGGCCGCTGCAAAACGGACGAAAGCCGCTGGACATCGCCAGCGTCGTGCGCGATTCGCTGATGCTCTGCGAGTACCAATGGAAAAGCGCGGGGATCCATTTTGAATTGAACTTGGCCGAGAACTTGCCGCGGATTCCCATCAACGAAGGGCAGTTCAAGATGGTTTTCGTGAATCTCTTCACCAACGCGGCGCAAGCGGTGGAGCGGGCCGAGGAAAAGAAGGTCGTGGTCGACGGGAACCTGGAGGCCAAGAAAATTGTGCTGTGCTTCCGCGACACTGGGCCCGGGTTCCGCGATCTCGACCGCGTGTTCGATCCTTTCTATACCACCAAGCCCATCGGCCAGGGCACCGGATTGGGCTTGAGCATGTGCTACGGCACCGTCAGAGAGCATAACGGCAACATCTACGCGCAGAACCTGCATCCGAACGGGGCCGCCGTGACCATCGAACTGCCGGCCGCGTAGAAAAAACCGTCCGGGCGGCCGGAACAACACCATCCCTCACGCCTACTCCCGGCGCTATCGGTCGCCGCGCCCACTACCACCCCGTTCCTTCGCCATGCGGAACGGAGCGCCCAAGCCTTGTGGTCAGCCCGCGCCCGGTGCGGAGGTCGCACGAGGTGACATTTCTGGTAGAGTGCTTGCCAATGAAGGAGAAGGCTTCGAAGAGGGGTGCGCTTGTCGGTCGCAGGCCGAATGGCGAAGACTCCCCTCAATGGTGCCTTCCTCGGCCAGCAATATTGCTGGAAGCGCCAGGACGGCCGGAAATGCCGCGATAAGTGGCTTTAAATGAATGGGTTAGAATGCAAGGGAAGAATCGCTGGGCTTTGCAAGGTGTAATATTTGCAAGCCTTTATGCGTACTAGGCTATGGAATCGCAGAGACCAGGCCGGATGAGCGTGCCGGGAATAACCGAGCCGACCGAGGCGATTGCCCGTGCCAGGGCGGGCGACGCGGAGGCTTGGGGGGAGCTTTACCGGGATTATGCTCCGGCCATCTTCCGTTTCTGTCGGCGTGCCATGCCAACCCGCGAAGACGCGGAAGACGCCACAATGGAAATTTTCATGAAATTGAAGGGCAAGCTCGGCCAGTACGACGCGACGCGGTCGTTCTCCGCCTGGCTCTACAGAGTGGCCGCGAATCACTGCTGGGACATCCTTCGCCGCCGGAAAATTCGCCAGGACAAAGAGACCGAAGACGTGGAGAGCGTGCCGCTCGAGCATCCCGAACCAAGCCAACTCGAAAAACTGATCGAGCAGCGCTCGAGCGACGAAGTGCGGAAGGCGCTCGAAAAAATGGGTGCGCGGGCGCGCATGGCGCTGGTGATGCGCTATTACTCCGACATGAGCTACGACGAGATTGCCGACGCGCTCGGCGTGCGCCGCGCCTTTGTGGGCGTGGTGCTGCTGCGCGCGCGGCATGAACTGCGGCAAGCGCTGGAAGGCAACGCGGCGTTAGCGGCAGGAGGGGCCTCATGAGCGAACCTGGGGAAGCAAACTTGAAGCATCTGGACGAAATGACCTGCCTGCTGTATCTCGAGCGGCAGTTGGACCGCGCGCGCGGGCTGGAAGTTTCCTCACACACCCAGGAGTGCGAGAGCTGCCGGACGTTGCTGCGCGCGCTCGAGCGCGAATCGCGGTTGTTGACGCGGGCCATGTTCGAAGACAACGAGCCGCTGCCGTCGCGGCTGGCGCAATTCCAGGAATCGGCGCGGCGCTCCATGCAGTGGATTTGGGGTTTGGCATTTGGATTGGCAGCGACCGGCGTGTACGCGCTGTATACGACCTACATCGAACCCTGGCAGCAGCAATTGCAGCAGGCGGGCTTCAGCGGAACGAATCTGCTGGGTCTGCTGATTTTCCAGAGCGCCTTCTGGAAAGGATGGCAATCCATGATCACTCTACTCGAGATCCTGGCGCTGGCGACACTGGGCGGGTTGGGCGTGATGTTCCTGAGACGGCGCATCCGACGCGGGTCGGCGCTGGCCCTGGTATTTGCGGGATTGTGCGTGGCGATGGCCATGCCAACGCCGGCCTCCGCCACGGAAATCCGTAAGGGTGACCGCATCACGATTGCGAAGGACGAAGTCGTTCCGAGCGACCTGTACGTTGTCGGCGGGCAAATCCGCATCGGCGGCACGATCAAAGGCGATTTGGTGGTTGCGGGCGGAGACGTGGAAGTAACCGGCCACATTGAAGGGGACATGCTTTCGGCGTCGGGGCACGTCCGGATGACCGGCCAAGTGGATGGAAACATCCGCGGATATGCTGGAAACATCACCATCAACGGCAAAGTAGGGCGCAACGTGATGACCTTTGGCGGCGACGTGAACATTGATCACGACGCGGCTATCGCCGGAAGCGTCACCACCGGTTCGGGGCGATTGTCCCTCGACGGGCACGTCGGGCGCGACCTTTTGGCCTTCGCCGGTCAGGCAAACCTCTCCGGGACGATTCTAGGCTCGGCGAAGATCCGCGGCGGCGAGCTGAACATTGATTCGTCGGCGGACATGAGGGGGTCCGTTGACTTCGAGGGAGATAGGGAGCCGCAAGTCTCGGCCCAGGCCAGGCTGGCTTCGCCCGTTCGCTTCGTGAAACGCACGACCGGCCCGAATTATGCAAATCCGCACTACTACATCTGGCAGGTCATCTGGATGGCAGCCTTCATCCTGTTTGGCCTGGTGCTGTACTCGCTGATGCCGAAGTTTTCGCACGAGGCGGTGAGATCCGCCGAGCAATATGGCGCGGCCGCCGGGCTTGGGGTGCTGGTGCTGTTTGGCGTGCCCATCGCCGCCTGCATCGCCTGCGTTACCGTCGTGGGATTATTCATCGGCGTCTCCACGCTGTTCGTGTGGTGGGCCTCGGTGTATTTCGCGCAGGTGGTCGTT
>DATAIH010000278.1:0-36691 GCA_036262755.1 Candidatus Acidiferrum sp. | reverse complement strand
GAATCCCGGTATCGCTGCCAAGCCTTCCTAAGCAGTTCATTTCAGTTCGGTTGGCAGCCTACTCTCGGCTTGTACGGAGTTTGTCCCAAGACCGTTGAAAAGCCGTGGCCGTGCACTCGAGCGCGCCACCGCGAAAGACTTAACCTGTGAGGTGTTTTACAGAGCGCTCGCCAATTTGCATGACCGCGAACGGTCCCGTTCACGGCTTGGCTGCTGGAGATCGCCGCGAATGCCCTCATCGATCATTCGCGGCGCCGCCTCGTTTACGAGCGATTCGTAGACCAGCAAAGCCATCCGGCCGATCGCCGAGCGGCTCGACGCAGAGCCATCAAGCAGCAATTGCGCGCTCAAGCGAGTGTACGCGGATCGATGGTCGCATGCCTAGGCGCCTCTGCGAGCAAATCGAAGAGCCGGTTCATGGCCTCAAGGAACGAGCTAAGAGACTCAAGGATGCAACAAGCGAAGAAAAAGAGGTAAGGAAACACTGCAAACCTCGTTGGCGACTCTTTTCCGTTGTTGTCCTTATGCGTGCCTCACTTCATTAGCCGTCGAAACCGGCGAGGATCCGCCGACGTCCCATGTGCAGCGAGTGGGTTCGGTCAGTGGAGGTGGCTCATGAGGCTACTTGCACCGGCAGTGCTCCTCATTCTCGGCGGCCTGGTCAGTCCAGAATCTTCTCTTCCCGGGGGCCCACCCCAAGCACCAGGCCAAACAGCCACTGCAGTTTCCGTAGCCCGCACGATCACAATTCCCGCAGGTACCAAAGTCACCCTGGCGCTCACCAGCCCAATCTGGGCGAAAGCCGTGAAGGCGGGAGACGCCGTCTATGCCGTCACCTCGTTCCCGGTTGTAACCAACGGGACAATGTTGATTCCTCCCGGAACTTATGTTCTGGGTCAGATTGACTCCGTAACCAAGCCCGGATGGATGTCGCCCCGCGCCCAATTCCAGATCCACTTCCTGAAAATCATTTTTGCCAACGGCTACACCGTAGAGCTGGCTAACGCACCAGCGCAGGCCGCTACGGCTACCGTGCATGTCGATGTGACCGCGCGAAACGATGTGCTTCTCGACAATGGAGGGCAGTTTGAGATGACCGTGCAAACTCCTTTGCCACTAGATGCCAACCAGATTGCCGATGCCGTACGCCATTCGAGGCCGTTCTCGATTAGACCTGCGCCATCGGCTTCCCTGTGCCGCCCCATTCCCGCCACACCGGGCACGCCGGACACCGTAATCCCAGGGACGCCGGGCACTCCTGGCACGCCGGACATCACCATACCGGGACCGGATGGCACGAGTACGACCATTCCTGGCACTCCGCCAACCCCAGGAACGCCGGACACCGTTATTCGGGGCTTTCCGGGAACGCCGACAATACCATGCCCCGCACCGCCCGCGGTAATTCCCGGACTTAGCGGGCCGCAAGTCCATAGGCAGTCGTTCCAAGTGGCCAACGAGGTACTAGTTTCCGGCAAGAAGCTTGCCCCGGGAAGTTATGAAGTCACTTGGCTAGGTACAACCACCGAAGTGCAGGTGGAACTCCTAAAGGGCGGAAAGATGATCGCGCAAGCGCCGGCGCGAATTGGCCTGCTGGCAGAAAAATCGCCTGCCAACAAGGTCGTGACGCGTACGAATGCAGATGGCTCGAATTCCATCGCTTCGCTGGAGTTCGCGGGCGAAAGCTTTGTGCTCATTCTCGATTGAGGCAGCAACGGAGGCAGAACGAAGGCCGAATCCCATCAGGAGTGAACCCATGCGAAAAATGATCATGCTGATGCTGTTGAGCGCCTGGCCATGCCTGGCACAAGAGATCTCACCCGGCCCCCAGCAATCGCCGGCGCAGCCCTCGACAGGGCCGCAACAAACAGCTGACACGGCCGAGGTGCCGCAAACGCCTCAGCCTGTGCCAACTATTACCGTTCCCGAAGGAACGCACCTGCAACTCGCCCTCGCAAACCCGATCCGCAAACGCGATGCGCGCATTGGCGACATCGTGCGTGCGGTCACGACCTTCCCGGTGGCCGCGGGCCAAGACGTCGCGATTCCCCAAGGCTCCTTTGTGGAAGGAAGCATCGTGAGAGTCGGCAAACACGGGCCGACACGCTTCGCTGGCCTGAAAATGGAGTTCCATACGCTAGTCTTGTCGAACGGATACACCGTCGCGCTTGATGGGTCGGTGCTGGACGCGAAGGCCATCGCGCCTGCCGCAAACTCAACTGACGCTTTCGCGACTTCGGCACTGATGGCGAACGGCCTGCAGCAAGGCCCCGCCCCAACCCCGCCGCCACTTCCCCAGGTCGGCCCGCCCAAAGGACCAATCATTGCCGCGACGCTGGGTGGCATGGCCGCATTAACCGTTTTGGGAATTCTCTTCGGGCACCGCCACTCCGAAGAAGCCCGGGATTTCGACACTGGATTTCAGTTTGAGATCGTGCTGCGGGCTCCGCTGACTCTCGACAGAGCGCGCATAGCCGCAGCTGTCAATGGCTCTAACGGCGACTGACCTTCTATCGCACGGCAGGGTTGAAGCGGGGTTCTCGGGAGCGCGTAAGCGCTGGTCTGTAAACCGCACACCGACGAGCTTCCCTCCCATAGAGGCCGTATGGCGGACCTGCACGACGCGTCGGTACGTGGCGAACTCCGCCTCGGCGCGTCTTTAAGCATAATTCGAGAACGGAATGCGAATCCCCAGGTGCGAGCCGATGACCCCGTCGTAGCGCGTGAGAAACGCCGCGCCGCTACGGCAAAGATTCTCGCGCCAACCTTGCGCATCGGGCAAAGAGCGGCCCAACCTGCAGCTCGATCTCAGATACGTTGCAACTGGCCAACTCGACCACTGGCCCAACTGGCCGAAACTGGCCTGGAACGCTTGACAGCAGGGTGGGACTGGCGCAGGCTTATGCGCAAATCCATCCCCGAACTCGCAGTACGGCAGACACTACCCCGTTGTGTGCGAAGTCTTCCGTAATTGTTGAGCAGTAGAAGGAGGTTCGCTATGCCATATTTTCTTACCCAAGCAAGTTATACGTCTGAGGCGTGGAGCGCACTGATGCGCAATCCGCACGACCGGTTTGAGGCCCTGCGACCGGTCGTGGAGAAACTAGGAGGACGCATCGTCAATGGGTTCTTCGCTTATGGCGAGTACGACGTGGTGCTGATTCTGGATATGCCGGATGAGGCCAGTGCTGCGGCCCTGGCAGTTGCGGCCGCTGGAGGCGGGGCGCTACGGTCGACCAAGACGACGCAACTCATTACTCCCGCCGAAGGAGTAGAGATTCTAAAGAAGGCGGCATCGTGCGGCTACAAACCGGTGACCGCGGCGGCAGCGGCAACCCGTTAGCCGCGCGCCGCTTTTCACGCCGTCTTTTGAGGCGCATGGGAATAGAACCTCCATGCCCCTTGTCTGAAGTCTGGTTCTGCAAGGGCAAATTGGTCTTCCTCTTCCCGCGTTTTTTGCGGCGGTTTTCCACAGCCATCGCAGTTTCTTTCATCCATTCCATCAGGTCTTTCGATTGACGCTTGGAACGCGCCCGCGATACGCTATTGCGCGTCCGACAGGCCTTTCTCCGGCAGTGTTCATCCCTGAGCGTGAGCCTGATTCCAATTTGAGGAGCTTCATGTCGAACGAACTTCGCAATTTCCTAGCCCTTTCTTACGATGAGCTGGAGCAATTGAATCTGAAGGCTAAAGAACAGCGCAAGAATCGCGTGGCCGTGCACAAGGTCCAGGAAGAGCGCCTCAAATATCTCACCGACGAAAAACGCATTAAGGCCGTCACCGTTTTGTTCAGCGACCTCGAAGGCCGCCTGCACATGCTTGACTATGACAAGAAATTCCTCATCAAGAGCTGGGATAATCTGACTTTCGACGGCTCGTCGATTCGCGGCTTCACCGCGCAGCGCGAAAGCGATCTCCGCCTGACCATGGATTGGGGCGCATTCTATTGGGCTCCTTCGGACGTATTCGGCTCCGGCAAAGTCCTGATCTTCGGGCATGTCATCGACAAGGACGGCACGCCCTACGCCGCCGACATTCGCGGCGTTCTCAAGGGCTACGCCGACGGCTTGTTCGACAAGAAGGGCTACACGCTCAACGCCGCCAATGAAATCGAGGGCTTCCTGTTCGCCGGTCCCAACGCGGAACGCCGCTATCACGAAACCGGCAAGTTCGAATACGTCAACACCGGCGGTTACTACCACTCGCTTCCCGGCGACCCTTTGCGCACCTTCATCGACGCCACCGCCGAGGTTCAGCGCGCCATGGGCTTTCAGAACGAAAAGGACCATCCTGAAGTCGCGCCCTCGCAATTCGAAATCAATTATAGCTACGGCGAAGTGGTGCAAGCCGCCGACCAAATTCAACTCTACAAATTAGTTTGCCGACAAGTTGCCACCAATATGGGCTTCACCGCGAGCTTCCTTCCCAAGCCCATCGTTGGCGTCAATGGCAGCGGCATGCACACCAACGTTTCCGTCAGCAAAGACAGCAAGAACCTCTTCTGGGATCCCGAGGGCGAGGAAAAACTCAGCCAATTCGGCTGGGACTTCGTCGACCGCATCCTCACTCACGGCAACGACGTCTGCTTGCTTATCAATTCCAGCGTCAACGCTTACCGCCGCCTCGACCCGCACTTCGAAGCACCCAATCAGCTCAACGCTTCCCCTACCAACCGTGGGGCGATGGTGCGCATCCCCATCGGCAACGAACGCAGTATGCGCACCGAAGTGCGCGCAGTCGCTCCCGACTCCAATCCCTACATGGTGATGTACGCACTGTTCAAGTCCGGCTTGGACGGCGAAATCGCCAAGATCCAGAGTCTTCGATCCGCGCAGCGCTACCTGCCGGACAACATCTATATCGCCATCGAAAATTTCGAAAAGGCCGAATGGACCACGACCCTTCTCGGCGCCGACGTGAAGGCCCGCTACGCCGAACTCAAGCGCACGTCCGCGGATCGCTGTCCGCGGTCGCTCGGCACCATCGTGAAGGCCCAGGAGGTCCAGTTCCATCACGAGGTTTACAACCAGTTCCTCTGGAACCTGTTCTAGAGCTGCCCTAAGCAGAGGGCGAGGCAACGCGTGCCCGAAAGCCCTCGACCTTGGTAAATTTTTGCAAATAGCCGATTTCCACGTCCGCGAATTTTTGCCTTCCTCACGGAAGAGCTTGATCCTTTTGTACAGGGTCTCGTTGGATTACGGACTCCGCTTCGTATTCCAGAATCATGGCCGGAGATTGCAGTCCAGCGGTCGCCAACTAGTTGATCGCAGGGATGTTACCGAATTAGAGGTCCCCCTTAGGCCTTCTCTTAGCCGCTCGCCCGGGTGACTAAAAATAGAAAGGGTGGCTCGCAACGCGCTCGACGCAAAGCCGGGCCGTTCCAAAATAAACAGATTCGGAGTCGGTTCGACGCACCCATGTCTAACCAAACACCTGAAACCAAACCTGAACAGGGATCCAACCAAAAACCGCAACCCGTGGCCGTTTGTACGCGCTGCGGAGCGTTGTCGTACTCGCTCGAGATGATCAATGGCCAATGCTCGCAGGTGACTGCGGGCACGCGCTGCACCGGCGTCATCGGCAGCGCCGCAAATAAATCCGACTGGGAGGCTTGCCCTGCCTGTGTCGCTACCGGGAGCCGGGATGAGAAACCGTGCGGGCCATGCTATGGCGCGGGCTGGCTGTACGTCCGGAACCGCAAGCGATGATCGGGCAGCACGCCCGCCGCACTTCTTTGCTCGCGCGGACTCTAAGGCCGTTATTCTGCGAAATTGCGCAAGTACAGATTCTTACAATAGCTGTGTTTTCGATGACTTGCCGGTCGCCTGTAGGTCCGCATCGTTAAAGGACTTGCGGGAGCGATCCGGTTGCAAGCTTTCGATCGCCCGGGATAGCAAGCAAGCCGTGGCAGCCGCGAACCCCCATCATCGTTTCTTTTCAAGGAGACGAGGTCGTTGGCCGGAGTCGCCGTCGAGCGGAGCAAACCGAACTGGGAACTAAAACGTATTAGAATTCGTACGGATTAAGTAGAGACGACGGTTGCTCCTATTCGACAAGCAAAACAGTGGGATTTCTTTTGAAGAAGGAGACAGACCATGAAGGCCATAAAGACCCTCATACGGAATTGGGTGACGGGAACGATTTGTCTCGGAATGCTTTCACTCTTGGGCACTGCCCCCGGATGGGCGCAGACCGAGAAGCGCACGGTGTTCACCGACTCCGATTTTCATTGGCAAGGACACCTGAAGGCTGGTCAGACGCTGGAAATTATCAATCGAAATGGGCAGATTGAGGCGAGCGCGGCTGCGGGCGACGAGGTGCGTGCCGAAGGCATCAGGAGAGGCAACGATGACGACAGCGATTTGTTCGTCGAAGTCGTTGAATATCCGGACGCCGTGACGATTTGTGCCGTGCACGCCAGGGACAAGACTCCCGGACGCTGCCATCGCGGCGGAGTCTCCTCCGAGTCCTCCGAGTGGCACCAGAACCGCGCGAAGATTAACTTCGACGTGCAAGTGCCGCCGGGCGTTCGCTTCAATGCCCTCACGACCAACGGAAGCGTACTCGCCCGCAACCTGGCAAGCGTGGTAGAAGCGACGACGACGAATGGCAACGTGGAAGTTTCGACAAGCGAGTGGGCGTCAGCGGTAACCACCAACGGTGGAATCCGTGTGTCCATGGGCAGCGCGAAGTGGAACGGCGAGTTGCGGGTGAGGAGTACGAACGGCAGCGTAGATGTGACCCTCCCGGCTTCGGCGGAATTCAAGCTGGATGCGGCCACCACGAATGGCGGGATTCACACGGATTTTCCGTTGACCGTCGAGGGAAGTTACAACGCGAAAGAGCTTTCCGGCACCGTGGGCAGCGGCGGAAGAGAATTAAAAGTCGCCACGACCAACGGCACCATTAAGCTGATGAAGAGCTGAAGAGCGAAGGGCTGCACATACCGCAGAAAAGAGGGTCAACGGTTTCCACTCCTCTCACCGCTTCCCGAATTCGCGCGTGCCGGTGACGCCTTTGGCCTCGGTAACGACGAGGGTCGCGCCAGCGGGGACGGCGGAGAGGCGGTCGAGTTGGCCGCTCGGCCAGTGAACCTCGATGGACTCGGCTTTGTCGTATCGCCCCAAGCCGAAGGTAAGCACCAGTTCGCTGGCGGAAAGGTAGCTGGAGCCGCTGCGCAGCATTTTGGTTTGCGTTTCGCTACCGGCGGTCAGCTTCACAAGAGAGCCGATGCCGTCGCGGTTGGACTTCGTGCCAATCAGCTTGAGGCGCACGCTGCGATTCGAAGCGTCAACGCCCTGCGCTTCGTTGCGGAACAAATATACCGGGCCGCCGTTGGTCGAGAGCAGCAGATCCAAGCGGCCGTCGTTGTTGATATCCGCGTAGGCGGCGCCGCGACCGACGCGGGGAGAGGCGAAAGCCGAGCCCATGGACGTCGTCACTTCCTGGAATTTCCCCTTGCCGACGTTGCGAAACAGATGCGGAGGCATGGCATAGGTCACGTTGGCCTGCACGCGCTGGATATCCGCGTCGATATGGCCGTTGGCGATGAAAACGTCGGGCCAGCCGTCGAGGTCGTAGTCGAAAAAGAAGCAGCCGAAGCCGAGCGTGAGGAGTGTGGAGCTGCCGATTCCCGAACGACGTGCTTCGTCGATGAAGAGCCCTTTGCCTTCGTTGTGATAAAGGGAAACCATCTGGTTTGAGAAATTGGTGATGAGCACGCTCGGGTAGCCGGAGTGGTCGTAGTCGGAGGCGTCCACACCCATGCCCGCGCGGGCCACGCCCTCCTCGCTGAAAGCCACGCCTGCCAGAACGGCTTTTTCGCTGAAGGTACCGTTGCCGTTGTTGCGATATAGCTTGTTGGGCTGCGTGTCGTTGGAAAAAAGAAGATCGGGCCAGCCGTCATTGTCGTAATCGAGCACGGCAACACCAAGGGTCTTCGAGGTTGCGTCGCCAAGGCCGGCTCTTTGCGTGACATCTTCAAACGTGCCATTGCCGCGGTTGTGCCAAAGCCGCACGGCCGCGCCTTTGTACGATTCCGGCTGGCAATACGACTTGTTCTTGCCATCGAGCGTGCAATAAAGGTCCGTCTCGGGAGTCCACTGGACGTAATTGGCGACGACGAGATCCAAGTGGCCGTCTCGGTCGTAGTCCACCCAGGCAGCGCTGGTGCTGAATTCGTGCGGGCCCTCTAAGCCGGCCTTTTGCGTCATGTCGGTGAATGTGCCGTTGCCATTGTTGTGAAACAGGTGGTTTTGCCCGTAGGCGGTGACGAACAGATCGTCATAGCCGTCGTTGTCGTAATCACCGACGGCGACGCCCATGCCATAGACCTCGATGGCCAGCCCCGCTTTGCGCGTCACGTCGGTGAACGTCCCATCATGATTGTTGTGATAGAGCTTGGGCGTCGAATGCTTGCGGAAGTGACCGGGCCAGTCCATGCCGTTGACGAGGAAAATGTCGGGCCAGCCGTCGTTGTCGTAATCGATGAAGGCCACGCCGGAACCCATCGTTTCGGGGAGATATTTTTTGCCGAAGCCGCCGTTGTTGTGCACGAAATGGATCCCGGCTTGTTCGGTGACGTCGCGGAACTGGATGGAAGAGGGTTCTGGCGAAGCGCCGGCGCGCGATTTCACCATCAAGAAGGATGCCAGCCCAAGGACAAGAAGTGCGGCGAGCGGACGTTTCACCATTCCCCCGTTTTAGTCGCGGCCCACGCCGAGCGCGTCGGCAACGCGATTGATGTAGTTGAACCAGGAGGCAATCAGCGTGATTTGCAGGATGCCGCGGTCGTCAAAGCCCGCCGCGCGCAGCCTAGAATGATCTTCCGGACTACATTTTGTGGCGTCCTTGGTCAGTTTCACGACATAGTCGAGCATCGTGCGGTCCTGCTCGCTGATGGGAGCGGTGCGATAATCCTTTTTCAGCGCTTCCACCAGGTCCTCGTTTAGAGTTACGCGACGCAGAAACTCTGCGTGGGAGACGATTCAATAGTGGCAACGGTTCGTGACCGACACCATCGTTGCAATCATCTCGTGCTGGTGCCGTTTGAGCGGCAAGTCCGGAGCCATCAACGCCCCAAACGTGCCGAATGCGTGGAACAGCGCCTCCGGAATCAGCGTGTGGCTTGCAACGATGCCCGCGGTCTGGCCGTCACTCTGGGGTTGCACCGGGGTCGCGTATTCGATGGGATAGAGCTTTCGCTGTGACTCGATGGCGTTCTTGACGCACTCGTCGTCTTCCATGCGGACTGTTTGAATCCAGGTCATCTTATTCTTCCCTCAGCTCTCGGTCATATGTTTGCGGTGAAGCCGAATCTGCGTTCGAGGGCCGGGGGTTCGGTTTCCCCGTGGCTGAGGCAGCAGCTTTCGCTGCCTGTCCGGTGCTCCCCTTCACCACCTTTACGGCCGATTTCTGCGGCGGCGCGGCAGCGAGCGGGACGCTGTAATGTTCGTGAATCGCCTGACGCTCGTTGTTGTCTTCGGGATGCAGCTCGCGGTAGGGGCCGGTGATGGCCTGCGCCGCCTCATCGGCTTTGAAGCGCAGGTAGCGTGCTTTGTGCTCTTCGGCTTGGGTTTCCTCCCCGAGCCCGTTGTAACAGAGCATCAAGTTGTAATGCGCCTGCAAATCTTCGGGATCGATGGCCAGCGTTTTTTGGAATTCGGCGACAGCAGCGGCGTACCGTTTTTCGAGGAAGAGCACGCGGCCAAGTTCGTTGTGCGCCACGCGGTCACGCGGGAATTGCTCAAGGACGGTCCGGAAGTGCGCGATGGCGCCGTCGTAGTCGCCGTCTTCGCGGAGGACTTTTGCGTAGAAGAAATTCGTGCGCGCGAGCTTTGCGTTCATGGCCAAGGATTTTTCCAGTACTGTGCGCGCGCCGGCCGTGTCGCCTTCCTGCAAAAGCACTCGGCCGATGTTGGTCCAGCCGTCGGGATTTTGCGGATCGGCCTCGGTGATCTTTTGGAATGCGGCAGCGGCACCTTTCAGATCGCCTTGCAGAAACAGACCGATGCCGTAATCGTTCCAGCGCGTCCATTCTTCTTTGAGGCTGACGGTTTTGGGCTGTGGAGCAGGAGCATTGCGCGGAAGAACCCGCAAGGTTTTGGCGTCCTCCGCGAGCACCGTTACGGGAACATCGGGAATCGCCTTGAGATTGCCGGAAACGCTCGAAGTGTCGCCGGTAAACACGAACTGGCGATCGTCGTAATCTGGCGTGGTTATTTTTTCATTTGGAGAGGTTTGTTTGGTTTCCGGAACTTCGACCCCGGCAAAGGAAAACTGTGTGTTGTACCAACTGAATTTGCGGTAGTTCAGCCTGGCATGCAGCGTGATTTTGTCGCCGCCATTTTCGGGAACATGCAGATGGTAGTGCACGGTGTCCGCCGCGCCTGGAGGGATCAGGTGCACGTAAACGACCGAGCGCGTGGCCCAGGCATTTCGCTTGTTGATGACATGGCCGTGTCCGTCGATTTGCAGCGAACGATAAAAATGCGCGCCCGCGTCGACCGGGCCTTTGCCATGGTCCTCGACTTGGCCGCTCCAGAAAATGGTTTGGCCTCTTTCGTCGGTGGCTTGCAGTTCGAGCCAAACGTCGAAGGCATCCACGGTGCCGCCGGGAAAGAAATGGCCGACACCACGAGTGCGAACAACTACTTCCACGCGAACGTCATCGCCGCGGCGAACGGCAGCTTCGGTGCGATCGACCGGAGCGGTGATCGCGCGGACTTCGCCGGCCTCACCCTTTGGCAGCACCGCGTCGGACTCCTCTCCGACGGCAAAGGTCGTGGAGAGCTCCTGCTTACCTAGTTCGTTTCGAACGGGCGCGCCCAGTTTCTTTCCTTCGGGCGAAATCGCAAAGATGTCGACGCTCAACTGCTTGGCCTGCAGGAATTCTCGGGTAGCGTCAAGCTGCGTCTGGTCTTCGTTGGCCGTAGGCACGGCGGTGTTTGCGCCCGGGAAACGGTGCGAGTGTACGAAACCGTGGACATTGCCATCGTCGTGCGAACGAACCAGCGGCATGTGGCAATCCGCGCAATTCATAGCCGACTTCGGATAATAGAAAGAGCGCGCGCCCTCGCCGGAAATTCCGCTGGCCTGCCAGTTGTCGTACTCATTGAACCCGCGAATCCAACGGTAATGATTTACGGGAACATCCAGGTGAACCTTGTGGCAAGAGGAGCAAAACTCCGCCGTTTCCGAGCGCATGAAGGGCTTGAGGAAGGTGCGGCGGTGGGGCTCGGGATTCAAGCGCACGACAAAGTCGTGCAGGCTCCGGATGACAGGGTTTTCGCTCGCGGCCAGCTCGTGCAGCTTCGGATATTCGAGAAAGAAGTCGCCCTGACCCATGGTGCTTTTCACTCCCACGATGCTGTGACACATCAAACACCCCAGCCCGGCGCGGGCTTCGGGACGATTAACGATTTTCTTAATGGGCGTGTCGAATAGACCGCTGTAGAGCAGCGCGGGATCGTGGCAGCCGGCGCACCATTTCGAGGGCTTTACGCCGACGACGTCCTGCATGTACTCGATGCTCTTGCGATACCACTGATTGTTGAAGGACGAGAAGTGGTGCATCGAACTGTTCCATTGCTCGTAAATGTCCGCGTGGCAACGCTTGCAGGCGTCCGATTTCATGAAATATTGCGAGGGGATGTTGACGTCGTGAATGGTCTGGGCGGAAGAAGGGAAGAATTTTCCTGAAGCACCGTCGCCTTCGCGATCCATGGCGGCGGGCGCCATTGGCGGATTGATGATGCGATTGGCGCGCGCGTCACGCCAGCCGCCTTTGCGGGTCCACCACAAGCCCGCGGAGAGGGCCAGGGCCAGAATCGCGAGTGAAGCGAATCGAAGGGCGTGCATGACGGTGGTTTGCCCAAGCCATCCTTTGGAGTTGAGCCAGGAGGCCGCGAGCAAGAGCACGCCGAGGATCGAAAGAACGATGTGAGCGTACAGCCAATTCCAAAGATGAAGGGGCGTCCCGATCTTGACCAGCACCAGGCCAAGCACAGTTCCGGCAGCAAGCAGAATCCAGCCCAGGCGGGCGACGTTGGTTGCACTGCGCAGCAAGGGAACGAGGAAGACCACGAGCAAAAGAAAAGCGAGGACTCCGACGGCAAGGTGCAAGAGATCGACAACCGCGTAGGTGATCGTGGCGGAAGGAAATCCATACAGATACGCGGCACTAACAGCGAGAAAAACCAAAAAACGAGCCAACCAGCGCCGGGATGACTCAATGCGCATCGGAGACCTCCTCCGACCGGCTAGCCAACGGAAAAAAAGCGACCGGATGGCTGACGTCCATCCGGCCGCGATTCAGTTTGGGGTGCCCCGAAGCAAGCCAAGGTTTGGCTGAACTGGAGGCGATGGTGCTAGTGAGCATACTTATAATTTTGTGGCGCGAAATGAGCAATACTGCGAAACCACTAGAAACGCGAAAATCATCCAAAATAATAGAACTAGCGGCAATACTACAAAACCACTAGCCTTTCGGCAGAGGCTCTATACCCTTTCCTTCCAGGCACTTATAGGCGTTTTGCACCGGAAGGTTTTTGTATTCCTCCACCCGGCCACTGGGCCAGCGGATCACCAGGCGGTCCACCTTGTCGCGTTTGCCCAATCCAAAGGTGACCGGCAGCTCGGATTGCGAGAGATAACTCGAGCCACCCCGCACCATGCGCGACTGCTGGAGTTCGCCCGCGAAGATCTGGACACCGGCGCCGATGGCGTCGCGGTTGGACTTGCTTCCTTTCAGCTCGAGCCGCACGCTGTGATTGCCCGCCAACTGGTCGTTGCGAAAAAGAAATGCTGGTCCGTTGTTAGTGGTCAGCAAAACGTCCAAGTCACCGTCGCGATCGAAGTCCGCGTAAGACAGGCCGCGGCCCACGCGAGGCCTTGCAAACCCGCCGCCAACATCTGCAGCCACGTCGCGAAATCTTCCATTTCCTTCGTTCAAGAAAAGTTGGGGAGGTTGCGCGTAGCCAACATTTCCGCGAATGTTCCGGACGGTCTCGTCGATGTGCCCATTGGCCACGGCAAGGTCGAGCGCGCCGTCCAAGTCCACGTCGAGGAACATGCAGCCGAAGCCGAGGGTGTTGCGCGAAGGCTCGCCAACGCCGGAAGGGATCGAAACATCGTCAAAAATACCTGGACCACTCGCGCGATAAAGGCCGATCATTTCGTCGTCGAAATTGGTGACGGCGATTCCGGGCTTGCCGGAATTGTCGAAATCCCCCACGTCGATGCCCATGCCGGCGCGTGCTTTCCCTTCGGTGCTGAAGGCCAGTCCGGCTTCGATAGCGACATCCTTAAATTTTCCATTGCGGAGGTTGCGATAGAGCTTGTTGGGCTGCGTGTCATTGGCGACGAGCAGATCGGGCCAGCCGTCTTGGTCGTAATCCAACATGGCAACCCCCAGGGACTTCGAACTGCTGTCGAACACGCCGCTGGTGGCGGTAACGTCTTCAAAAGTGCCGTTGCCGCGATTGTGAAACAGCCAGCAGGTATCGCCGCGATAGGCCTCCGGCGTGCAATACGACTTGTGCGTGCCATCGAGGCTGCAAAACACGTCGTGTTCGGGAGACCAGCGAACGTAATTGCAGACAAACAGATCGAGGAAGCCGTCGCGGTCGTAGTCACACCACAACGCCGAAGTGCTCAGGCCCTGGCGACCGAACAGACCGCTCGTGCGCGTGGCGTCGACGAAGGTTCCTTTGCCGGTGTTGCGAAACAGGCGGCTCTGACCGACGCAAGTAATGAAAACGTCGGGGAACCCGTCGTTGTTGTAATCGCCGACGGCGACGCCCATTCCGTACATTTCGATGTCCAGGCCCGCGCTCTTGGTGACGTCGGTAAAGGTGCCGTTGCGATTGTTGCGGTAGAGACGCAAGGTCGAGCGCTGGCGCTTGTGGCCGGGCCAGTCCATGCCGTTGACGAGCAAAATGTCCTGCCAGCCGTCGGCGTCGTAATCCAGAAACGCGCAACCCGAGCCGAGGGTTTCGGGAAGCAGCTTGCCGCCGTAGGCGCCGGAGTTGTGCTGAAACTCGATTCCCGCGGCGGTGGTGACATCGGCAAAGCGAAATCCCAGATTGGAAGAGGGGCTAGCCCACGACCAACGCGGAAAGGTTGCCCGAGCCAGGCTCGCGGTCACCGGCGAAAAAACGGCCGATAAAAGAAAATCCCTGCGGTTCAAGGAAGGTTCACCAGACCATTGCGGATGGCGTAAACGACCAGCTCCGCGGTTTTGTGCATGCCCAGCGTATCCATGATGTTGGCGCGGTGCACGGCGACGGTATTCACACTGAGGTTCAAGTCTGACGCAATCTCCTTGTTGGATTTTCCTGCGACAATGTGCTTGAGAATCTCCAGTTCGCGAGGCGTCAGTCCGCCGCCGCGTTCGCCTTTGAGCGCGTCCTTGCGGGACACCTGTGGGTCGAGAACGGTCATGCCCGCGGCGATGCTCTTTACCGCGCTCACCAGGTCCAGGTCCATGGCGTTTTTCAGCACGTAACCACGCGCTCCGGCCTGGAGAGCCTGGCTGACCAGGGTTTCTTCGGAGTGCATACTCAACATCAGAATTCCCGCTTCCGGGTGGGCTTCCAGTATTTTGCGAGTGGCTTCGATACCGCTCAATTCGGGCATGGCGCAATCCATCACGACGACACGCGGGCGCAGGTCGGTGGCCATGCGCACGGCTTCTTCGCCGTCGCTCGCTTCCCCGATGACCGAGATTCCCGGGTCGTCTTCCAACATGCGCCGGAAGCCGCGCCGAACCAGCGCATGATCGTCGGCCAGCAAAACCGTTATTTTATGCGGCATGACTTTCCACTTTCTCGCGGGGAATCTCCAGACGGACCTGCGTGCCGCCTTGCGGCCGCGGAGTAATCGCCAGCGTTCCGCCGATCAACTCGGCGCGTTCGCGCATGGCCACCAAGCCAATTCCCCGCTGCATTTTCTCCGCAACGAATCCCGTACCGTGATCTTCGACCTCGAGTTCCAGCGAATCCGCCAAATACTTCAAGCGCACCCAGGCGTCGCGCGCGCCCGAGTGGCGGCTCACATTATTCAGCGCTTCTTGGAGCACGCGATAGATGTGCACTCCGGCGCCCGGCTCCACAGGAAAGGGCCTGCCGCTCTTTTCGTAATGCAACTGGATGCCGGCTTGCCTGCCAACCGTGGGAATATACCAGTCCAGCGTGCTTTCGAGCCCGGCCTCTTCCAGCAACACGGGATGCAGGGCTTGCGAGAGCGTCCTGATGTTGTTCAAGGTGGTTTGCGCGACTTCCTGCACTTCTTTCAGATCGCTGTGAAGAGGCGTTCCCTCCCCCACCTGTTTGCCCGCGCGGCGCAGCATCGATCCGATGGCGGTGAGCACCTGGCCGAATTCATCGTGCAGCTCGCGGGAAATGTGCCGCAGAGTGGACTCCTGTGTGGAAATGAGTTTTTGCGCCAGGTCGCTGCGCTGTTCGGAAAGATCCGCGAGGCGCGCAAAAAGCTGGCGGTTGCTGCGAATGAGGTACAAGCTGGTCAACACAATGGCAATGAGCGTGGCGGCGAGAAAGAGATAAAGTTGGCGTTGCACGCCATCATAGATTTCCGCAATGCTGGCGGCGGCTTGCTCCTCGCCCTCGTTGTTTTCCACGAGCAGGCGAGAAACCGTGGTGCTGAGGGCTTGTTCACGCGCCTGGAGCGTCAAGCGAACCTGTTCGCGCGCCTGCGGCTCCTTGCCGCCCTCGGCGAGTGCAAACATGCGGTTGACGGCGTCCCAGAACTGCGCGACCGATTGCGTCAGATATTTCCGTTGGTCCGGCGTGCGGCTGGCGACGGCCAAGCCCTCTTCGATTTTGAGCCCGCTGTCCAGGTCCTGCCGGATGCGTTCGAATTGCGCGGTCCACGCGGTCAGGGGATAGCGCTCGGTGGTATCCAGCATGTCTCGCATGGCCAGCGCAACAGAATTGAGATCGTTCTGAATGCGCAATAATTGCAGCGAATCCTTGCGGTTGCGGTCCACCATCTCGCTCTGAAGCTTGCGCAAACCTCGGAGTTGCACGGTGATGGAGGACGCGTAGGCCAGCACGGCGGCCAGCGTGATGACCAAGCCGAAAAGAAGGCGATTTGTAGGTGAACGCTCGGAAAAGGCGGCCCTTTGCACCTGCTCAGAATACCTCAGGCGGTAGCCGGTTTTCCTAGCAACGAGCAAGCGTGGGCCAACGAAATCAGCCGCGAGCTCCCGGGCGAAGTACGCCGATGACGGCCAACATCACGGCGCAACCGGCCAGAGGCACGAGCAGCCCGATGCGCAGGCTTTCGGAGTACCGCGAAACGACACCAACAGCCGGGGGCATGAGTGCGCTGCCCAGGGCCGCCAAGGCGAACATCACTCCGCCCACTTTTCGCGCGCGCGTCCCGTACCATTTCGAAAGCCACGCAATCAAGATAGGGAAAATGCTGGCGAGGCCGAGCCCTGCCAGAAAAGCGCCGCCAAACAAGGTCGCGGGAGAATGGCCTGCAAGAAAGATGGACTCTCCCGTGGCTGCCAGCAACAATCCCCCGACGGCGACGGTCACTTCTTTCCAATGGAGAAGAATCGCCGCGGCGGCTCCTCGCCCGCCGAGAAGTCCGCCAAAGAAAAACATCGGGGCGAGCGCCCAGATGTTGCTAACCCACGTAGCGGCGCGTTGCGCGTGCGTGGGAGCCCAATAGGAAGTTCCGGCTTCTGTGCCCACATATACGAAAAACAAAACACCGAGCAAGATCGCGACGCCGGGTCCGGTAGTTTTGCCCTTCGCATCCTCCGACGAGGAATTCCCTTCCTGCGCAGGTCTGCCAAAGGGCATGCGCAAAAGCACAAGGGCAAGTACGACGCCAAGGACTCCGACTACATTCAAAAGCAAGCTGACATGCGACGTGCGCATCGCCAGCATAGCCAGAGGCGAGGACGAAATCGCACCCGCGCCCCAGGCCAGATTCATGACGTTGAGGGCCGAGGCGCGTCGCGCTCCGTACGATTCGCCCACCCATAAATTCGTTCCCGGAGTAGCCAAGCCGTAGCCCAGGCCGTAGAGGCCGCTGGCCGCCAGAGCAAGCACAAAACTCGGCGCGTTCAACAGGGCAAAACCCAGCCCCAGCAAGGCGATGCCCAGCGTAATGGCCGGCTTAAATCCTTTTGCGGAAATCAGAGCGCTCGAAGCGAGAACACCAATAAAGGAAGCCGAAAATTGCACGAGCGAGAAAAGCCCGGCGCGGCTGTAGTTCAATCCCCACTTGGCCATGAACATAGGGAGAATCGGACCAATGAGCGAGATTACAATCCCGTTGAGCACAAAGCCCGCGCCAAGCAGATAGAAAATCACCGTCTGCGAGGAAGGCGAGGCTATGGCCCAAGTTTGCGTTTTGGAAGACATCATGGCATTTTGCCGGAGCCTCACGGTTCGCGCAACGGAGGTATTGGAAGGTAAGTGGGGCAATGCCAATGATTGAAGTTGGACTGATCGGATACGGTCTCGCGGGCCGGGCGTTTCACGCCCAGGTGATTCGCGCCGTTCCGGGAATGCATCTGGCCGCGATTTTACAACGCACGGGCAACGATGCAGCGGAGACATATCCGGACATCCGCGTGGTGCGGAGCCTCGACGAGTTGCTCGAGATCCGGGAGATTCGCCTGACGGTCGTCGCCACACCCAACGACACACATTATTCCCTGGCGCGACAATGCCTTGAAGCCGGGCGTGACGTGGTCGTGGATAAGCCGTTTGCAACAACTCTTGATGAAGCCCGGTCCCTCGTGGAGCTTGCGGAGAAGGCCGGGCGGCTGATTACGGTCTATCAGAACCGGCGGTACGACGGGGATTTTCAAGCGATTCGCCAGCTGGTCGAGAGCGGGACGCTGGGACGCATCGTGCGATTCGAAACGAATTACGACCGCTATCGCCCGCAACTGAAGCAGGGTGCTTGGCGCGAGACGACCCGGGCAGGCAGCGGGATTCTCTTCGACATCGCGCCGCACTTGATCGATCATGCCCTGGTCTTATTTGGCTTACCGGAAGCAGTAACCGCAGATGTACGCATCGAGCGTGAGCAGGCGATGGCCGACGATGCGTTCGACATCATGTTCCACTATCCGCGTGGCATGCGCGCGGTGCTGCGCTCGAGCATTCTCGCCGCCGCGCCACGGCCACGCTTCGTTTTGTACGGTACGCAAGGCAGCTTTGTTAAACAAACGTTCGATCCGCAGGAAAACAATTTGCGGCACGGAAACATTCCGAGGGATCTGCCGTGGGGGGCGGAGCCGGAAGAAAATTGGGGGGTGCTCACGGTTCCCGAGAGCAACAAGTTCGTCGAGAGGCGCATTCCTTCCGCGGGGTGCGATTACCGGGACTTTTACGCGAATGTACGCGACACGCTGCTCGGGAAAGCGCAGCTCGCGGTCACGCCGGAATGGGCACTGAACGTGATGCGCTTGCTCGAAATGGCGCGGGAGAGCAGCGAGAAGCGATCGACGATCCCTGGGACGACAGCATGAAAGTGGAAACCATTCCCCAAGGGGCTAAAGCCCGGTCTGTCAAGCGCTGCATCTCGGAGCCTGTCTCCAGGCCGGCTAAAGCTCGACCGGCCCTGGGAAGATTGCAAGAAAGCTTCTAATGGGCGGTTAAAGTAACGTCGAATTTTGCGCTGCAATTGTCGGAGGGATCCTCGGTGATGTTTTTCGAGATCGTGCCGCTTTTGATCGTGAATTCCAGCGGTTTCTTGGGCATATTGGGCAAGCCGGTGACGCTGGCCTGGCCGTCGCTGTTGGTGCCCACTTCGAGCTCCGTTTTCCGCTTGCTGAAGAATCCGTACTTTATCAGGACGTGGATCTTGGCATTATAGATAGGCTTGTCCGAACCGTCTTTCACGGTGAAATCCGCGCGGCATGAGCCGAGCCCGCCGTCCACGACGGGAATCTGGGGCGATTGGGCGGCGAGTAAGCCTCCGCAAAAGAAAAGAAAAAGCGCCGAGCAGAGCAAACCAAAAGACCGAACCTGGCCAAACCGCATTTTTATTGTGCCTCCTTCACAAAAACCCTACGCCTGCCGAGCCGCGGTTGCAATTCCGCCGTACAGGAAACTTTGGCCGTGTGGCGTTTGCGACATCCGCTATTGTTCCGCGTATAATCGGCCTTGCCTCAGGAAGAAGGGAGCAGGTTGTCGCTCATGACCATTGAACTGGCCCCGTCGATCCTTTCAGCAAACTTCGCACGGCTCGCCGACGACGCCAAAGCCGCGCTCGAAGGCGGAGGCACGGTGCTGCACCTGGACGTTATGGATGGTCACTTCGTGCCGAACATCACTATCGGCCCGCCGGTCGTGGCTTCGCTGCGTAAAGCGCTTCCCGACGCCTTGTTCGACTGTCACCTGATGATCGAGAATCCCGATAGTTACATTCCTGCGTTTGCGGATGCTGGCGCGAATTGGATTTCCGTGCACCAGGAAGCATGCGTGCACCTGCATCGCACCCTGCAACTGATCGAATCGCACGGCTGCCAGCCGGCGGTGGTCATCAATCCGGCCACGCCCGTGCACACTCTCGACGAAGTGCTGGACATGGTGCATCACGTTCTGGTGATGAGCGTGAATCCGGGCTTTGGCGCGCAGACATTTATCCATGGGTCGCTCAATAAAATCAAGACGCTTGCCGAAGTGCGGGAATCGCTGGGCTTGTCGTTCCGCATCGAAGTGGATGGCGGCGTGGCGCTGGACACGGTGAGCGACATCGTGCACGCCGGTGCTGAGTTGCTTGTTGCGGGAAACGCCGTCTTCGGGCACGGCAACATTCGCGAAAATGCGAAGAAACTCCTGGGCGCGGCTCGTGCGGCCATGCTTACCCGCGCGTGAAGCCGTTCGAACGGCAAATTTCAATCCACTCGCATGCGGGCAGGCCGGAGGGGGTCCCGGTGTCTCCCCCACAGTACCAGGCCAAGTTTGCGGGTTGTGATTTGCGGACTAAGCGACTGTAACTTCTGGACTTAGATAGACGTCCTGGATGGCGTTCAGCAGCTGGATGCCCTCTTTCATGGGGCGCTGGAACGCCTTGCGGCCAGAAATGAGGCCGGTGCCTCCGGCGCGCTTATTGATAACTGCCGTGGTCACGGCTTCCTCGAAATCGTTCGCGCCGGAAGCGCCGCCGCTGTTGATCAAGCCCGCGCGACCCATATAGCAATTGGCGACCTGATAGCGGCAGAGATCGATGGGGTGGTCGCTGGTCAGGTCGGTGTACATGCGCTTGTCAAACTTTCCGTAGCTCGCGCCATTGCCATTGAGCGCCAAGTAGCCACCGTTGTTTTCCGGTAGTTTCTGCTTAATGATATCCGCCTCGATGGTGACGCCGAGATGGTTGGCCTGCCCGGTAAGATCGGCGGAAACGTGGTAGTCCTTATCCTTTTTGAAAGCGCTATTGCGCAGGTAGCACCACAGGACCGTGGCCATGCCGAACTCATGCGCGTGAGCAAAAGCCTGGCTGATCTCCACGATTTGACGAGTGCTCTGGTCGGACCCGAAATAGATGGTCGCGCCCACGGCTGCAGCGCCCATGTCATAGGCTTGTTGCACCGTGCCGAACAGCACTTGGTCGAAGCGATTTGGGAAAGTCAGCAGCTCGTTGTGATTGATCTTTACGATAAAAGGAATCTTGTGTGCATATTTGCGCGCTACGGAACCAAGCACGCCGAAGGTTGAAGCGACGGCGTTGCAACCGCCTTCGATGGCCAGGCGGACGATGTTCTCCCCGTCAAAGTAATCCGGATTCTTAGCGAAGCTGGCCCCGCCGGAATGCTCGATGCCCTGATCCACGGGCAAGATGGAAAGATAGCCGGTGCCGCTAAGGCGCCCGCTTCCGAACATCCTTTGAAGACTGGTAAGAACACGAACGTTGCGGTCGGAAGCCGCGTAAACACGATCGACGAAGTCCGGGCTGGGAAGATGCAGCCGCTCCTTAGGGATTTTGGGCGCTTTGAACCCCAGTAGCGCATCGGTCTTTGCACCCAGATAGGTTTCAATTTTCCCCAGGCTTACGGTGGTGCCCATGACGTGCTCCTTCTCTACTCTCGAATTCCTTTTGATAGCATGCTTCCGGCGGCGGTGTCCACCAGCCAGAGTAACTTTCCGTCCTTCGGCTGAAGCAACTGCGCCGGCAGTTGCTCGGGTTCATACGGGCCTTCCAGAACGCCCTTCAACGCAAGAGCCTTGTCCGCGCCAGTCACCAGGAACAGGATCTCCGAGGCAGCGCAGGCGGCCGGCGCGGTTAACGTAACGCGCTCCGCAAACAACTTCCCCACCCAGTTGTGAACGGCGATACGCCCATCGGCGTGCAACGCTCGCGTTCCGGGAAACAGAGAAAGTGTGTGGCCTTCACTACCCATTCCCGCAAGCAGCAGGTCGAACCGTGGAAGCTCGCCGGCCTTCAGCTTGAAGCGCGACACGAGCGCTTCTTCATATTCGCGCGCCGCCTGTTCGGCGTTTGGATATTCGCCCCTGATGCGCGTGACCTGGTTCGCTTTCAGCGGAACCTTGGAGAGCATCATTTCCTTGGCCATGCGGAAATTGCTGTCCGGATGGTCGGGACCGACGTGGCGTTCGTCGCCGAAAAACACTTGCGTTTTATCCCAGAGAACCTGCGAGCGCAGCGCCGGATCGCTGGCCAGCAGATCATAGAGGGCTTTCGGCGTCGAGCCTCCTGCCAGCACAACCTGGAAGACGTCTCGCTCCCGCACCGCTGTCGCAGCGGCTTCCACGAACTCTTTTGCCGCGCGTTTGGCGATTGCCGCGGCATCGGCCAGGATTCGAATTTCTCGTTGCAATTGCGTTTCCTTCAGGTCACGATCCCGGTTTTTTCCGGAGTTGCTGGAGCGGCAATTCTCCCGCGCTTGTCGAGTTCTTCTTCACCAATGCGGCGCCATCCGCGGCCGTCTTTTTGCAGCAGCTCATCCCCCTCGATGGGGCCCCAGGACCCCGCTGCGTAATTCGGAAACCCCCGCGCGGGCAGCGCGTGCCAGACGTCCAGGATAGGTTGAATCACGCTCCAGCCCGCTTCGACCATGTCCGCGCGCTGAAACAGCGTCGCGTCGCCGGCCATGCAGTCGCGCAGCAGCCGTTCGTAGCCGGTACTGTGCTCCAGGCCAAAATAAGTGGAGTAGTCGAAATCCATGTTCACGAGCCCCAGTTTCATGATCGAGCCGGGAACCTTTGCGCCAAAGCTCAGAGAAATCCCTTCTTCCGGCTGAATGTGAATGACCAAGCGGTTGGTTTCGAGGTTGCGGACGCTGGTGTTCCGAAAGAGCACGAAAGGCGTGCGGCGAAATTGAATCACGATTTCCGTTACGCGCCGCGCCAGACGCTTGCCGGTTCGCAGATAGAAGGGCACGCCTGCCCATCGCCAGTTGTCGATGAGCAGTTTCAAGGCGACAAATGTTTCGGTGTTCGAATCGGAAGCGACGGCGGGTTCGCTGCGGTAACCGGCAACACGCTGGCCGTCGACTGGGCCGCTTCCATACTGTCCGCGCACCATGTTGGTGAGCACTTCCTCGGGGGTCAACGGCTGAATGGCGTGGAGTACTTCCGCTTGTTTGTTGCGAACCTCGTCGGCGCCGAAGGAAATGGGCGGCTCCATGGCGGTCATGGTCAACAGCTGGAAGAGATGGTTAGGCACCATGTCGCGAAGCGCGCCGGCGGTTTCGTAGAATCCGCCGCGATGCTCGACGCCCACGGTTTCCGCCGCAGTGATTTGCACGTGGTCCACGTAGTTGCGGTTCCAAAGCGGCTCGATGATGTTGTTGGAAAAGCGGAAGACCATGACGTTTTGCACGGTCTCTTTGCCGAGATAGTGGTCGATGCGATAAATCTGCTTTTCCGTCAGGACCTGCTTGAGCTCCTGGTTGAGCTGCTTCGCGGAACTCAAATCGTGGCCAAAGGGCTTTTCGACAATCACCCGCGCCCAGTGGCCGTTTTCTTCTTTCGACAAACAACACTGAGCCAGCATCTTGGCGATGGTCGCGAAAAACCGCGGGGCCACGGCGAGATAAAAAAGGCGATTCCCCAAGGTGTTGTACTTCCGGTCGGCTTCGGCGATCTGCTGTTCGAGGCGCTGATAAGCGTCCGCGTCTTGGAATTCACCCTTGACATAGTAGATGCGCGCGCACATCCACTCCAACAGCTGCGGGGCGATCGGCGAGGCAGAGAATTTGGGAATCTCCTGCATAAGGTTTTGCCGAAAGCTTTCGGTGGTGAAGTCGTCGACGGCAAAGCCGACGATGGCAAATTGCTCAGGAAGAAGTTTTTCCTCGGCGAGGTTACAGAGAGCAGGTATCAGTTTCCGCTTCGTGAGGTCACCGGCGGCGCCGCAAATGGTCATCACGCAAGGCGCGGCCGATGCATTAATCTCTGGATGATCGTGGTTCATGCCTGTAATTCCTCTGCTAAGGCGGCCAGCCGCGCTCCGGGGGTTTGACTAGCCGGCTTTTTTCTCGATGTGCCCGCCAAATTGAAACCGCATAGCCGAGAGCACCTTAGCCGCAAAATCATCTTCGCCGCGTGAGGTGAAACGCTGGTATAGCGAGGCGCTAAGGACCGGAGCGGGCGCTGTCGACTCAATGGCCGCGAGAAGCGTCCAGCGTCCTTCGCCGGAATCCGAAACGCGACCGGAAAAATGTTCCAGCGTGGGCTGCTCCAGCAAGGAAATCGCGGTGAGATCGAGCAGCCAGGAAGCAACCACGCTGCCGCGCCGCCAGACTTCCGCAATGTCCGCGAGATTGAAGGTGTACTGGTAATGCTCTGGATTCCGCAGCGGTGTGGTTTCCGCATCGGTTTCACGATGGGATTTGCCCGCGTCGGCGTGCTTCAAAATGTTGAGGCCTTCGGCGTAAGCGGCCATCAAACCGTATTCGATGCCGTTGTGAACCATCTTCACGAAATGGCCGGCGCCGGAGGGGCCGCAGTGCAAGTAGCCTTCCTCCGCTGTGCCGCCGGTCTTCTCGCGGCCGGGAGTGCGCGGCACGTCGCCGCGGCCCGGCGCGAGCGCCTTGAAGATGGGATCTAGGCGTTTCACCACCGGAGTTTCCCCACCGATCATCTGACAATATCCGCGCTCGAGTCCCCAAACACCGCCGCTGGTGCCTACGTCACAGTAATGAATGCCTTTTGCGGAAAGCTCTCTCGCCCGGCGAATATCGTCGATGTAATAAGAATTCCCGCCATCAATCACGACATCGTCTTTATCGAGCTTGGCAACCAGGTCGTGCAGCGTCGAGTCCACCACGGCGGCAGGAACCATGAGCCAGACCGCGCGCGGCTTTTGCAATTTGCCGACAAAGTCATCGAGTGAACTCGCGCCGGTTGCGCCTTCTGCAGAAAGCTGCTTCACCGAATCGGCGCTGCGGTCGTACACCACGCACTTATGGCCGCCCTTCTCGAGGCGCCGGACCATGTTGGCGCCCATCCTGCCGAGCCCGATCATCCCCAGCTGCATGTGTGTGCTCCCCGCCGATCGGCGTGAAAAAAAACTTGGTACGGTGTGTCAGGCAAGCGCTTTTTGCACCGCTTTGGATAGCGTCGAAAGGGCCAACTTCAAATTTTTCCCAAGGTGAACACGCAACGCGCGGCGGCCGCGTTCGGCAAGGACCGCGAAGTCGCCGCGCGCCTGCGCCGCCTTGACCACGCCAAAGGTGTACTTCTGCCCAGGAACCGCCAGGTCCTTGGCTTCGTTGCAGGTGATCTGCAGGAACACGCCGGTATTGGGTCCGCCTTTGTAAGCCTGTCCGGTCGAGTGAAGAAACCGTGGGCCAAAGCCGAGAACCGTAGCCACCTTTTTCTTGTCCCGCACGGCGTGCCGGATGGTCGCGAGGGCCTTCTCACTCTGCACATTCATCGGGAGATAGCCAAGCACGGCAAGGTAGTCGCCGGCGCTGAGGCGGCAAAGATGCCTCTTTAAAACAGCGGCGACATTCAGGCCGCCGTGAATGGCCGCCACGTTTTTCTCGTCGGCAAAAAACTGAATACCGCCGGCCTCAAAGAAAGGCACTTCGACGGGCAGCCTGCCCTTAGCCTCGTATTCGCCGGTGAGCTTGCGTGTTTCCACTTTGCTGGCTTCGACGTCCGGCTGATTGAAGGCGTTGATCCCGATGATGGAGCCGGCCACGGCCGTGGCGATTTCCCAGCGGAAAAATTCCTGCCCAAGGCTGTAAACATCATCGACGCTGATGCGCACGACCGGGTGCCCCGCGTTTTCGAGGGCCAGCACGGCCGTATCCTGGGCTTTGCTGGGCTTGGTGGTCAGGCGCAAATAGGCAAACACGCGGTCGCCGCCGTAAACCGAAGATCTCGCGACGCGCTCGCGATCCACGGGGATGATGCCCTTGCCCGCTTTTCCCGTGGATTCCGCGATGAGCTGTTCCAGCCACGCGCCCAGATCGGAGATTCCCGGCGAAGCGATGATAGTGAGTTTGTCGCGTCCGCTATTCGCGGCCACGCCCAGAATCGTTCCCAAGAGCACGCCAGGATTGTCGCGCACCGTGGAAGTTGGGCCGCAGGCGGCAACCATTTCCCCTGCGGTGGTCAAAAACCTTTCCACATCCAGGCCCATGATCGCCGCGGGCACCATGCCGAAATTCGACAGCGCCGAATAGCGCCCCCCGATGCTCGGCACGCCGAAGAAAATCTCGCGGAACCGGTCGGCTACGGCGACTTGCTGCATGTGCGAGCCGGGATCGGTGATGGCCACGAAGCGATTCCCCGCCTCCTTCTCGCCCACTTTCGACTTCACGCGCTCGAAGAAGTATTGCTTGTAAATGTTGGATTCGAGAGTGCTTCCCGATTTGCTCGAGACGATACAAAGCGTGCTCTTCAAGTCCAATTTGCCTTCAATGGCTTTGATTTGGAGCGGATCGGTGGAATCGAGCACATGAAGTTCGGGGAAACCTTTGATCTTGCCAAAGGTCATGCGAAGAACTTCCGGGCAAAGGCTGGACCCGCCCATCCCCAGCAGCAAGGCATGCTTAAAGCGCGCCTTTTTCACGTCTTCGGCGATGCGCTTGAACGCCTCCGCATGCGAAAGCTGCTGTTCCACGATGTGCAGCCAGCCCAGCCAATTACTTTCGTCGGCCCGCGTCCACAGCGACGCGTCTTTCTTCCAAAGGCGCGCGATTTTATTGTGTTTCCGCCAGTCCTCGAGTGAGGCGGCCACTGCATTGGCGATATCTCCCGGTAGTGTGCAGGTCTGTTGGTTCACGCTCACGCGCGAGCTCCCGCGGTTTTTCCCACGGCATCCAGCAGCGTTTTGAAAGCATCGGAAAACAGCGTTACGCCGTCGGCAAGCAGTTTGTCGGTTACTTCTTTCATGGAGATCCCCGCCTTGGCGAGATCGGCCATCGTTTTCGCCGCGCCAACGACATTCTCGGTAAGGCTGGGACGCAGTCGGCCATGGTCGCGGAAAGCATCAAAAGTGGCGGGCGGAATCGTGTCCACGGTGTCCGCGCCGATCAGCTCTTCGACATAGAGCACATCGCGGTACTTGGGATTCTTCGTGCTGGTGCTGGCCCACAGCAGCCGCTGCGTTTGCGCCCCTTTTGCTGCCAGCGCTTGCCAGCGTGGTCCGCCGAAAAGCTCCTGATATTTCTTGTACGTGAGTCGGGCGTTGGCGATCGCCACTTGGCCTCGCAAGCTCTCGAGCAAAGCCTTTTGTCCCGCGTCGACACCCGCCTTTAGCTTTTCATCGATGGTGCTGTCAACAAGCGTGTCAATCCGGCTCACAAAGAAGCTCGCCACGCTGGCAATGTGGCTGACATCCTGGCCCTTCTTGGCCCGCGCCTCGAGCGCCGAAAGAAAAGCTTCCGCCACCTGCTCGTACGCGGACTGAGCAAAGAGCAGCGTGATGTTGATATTAATGCCTTCTTCCAAGCACTGCCGAATCGCGGGAAGACCTTCCGGCGTGCCGGGAATCTTGATCATTACGTTCGGGCGGTTCACCCCCTTCCACAGGCGGTGCGCTTCCGCGATACTCGCTTTGGTGTCGTAACCCAGAAAAGGCGAAACCTCAAGGCTGACGTAACCGTCGCGTCGGTTGGTTTCCGTATACACCGGCTTGAAGATGTCGCACGCATCTTGAATGTCGCGGAAGGCGATTTTCTCGAACAAACCATTGGCATCGAGTTTCTTGGCTTCGGGCGAGTTCAAAATGTCGGCGTAAAGGTCGCTTCCCGCGATCGCTTTTTCAAAAATCGCAGGGTTCGAAGTCATCCCACGCAAGCCGTCGTTGTCGATATACTTCTTTAATTGCCCGCTGGTCAGCAGGTCTCGACGGACGTAGTCCATCCAAGGTGACTGGCCATAAGCCAGCAAGCCCTTGAGCGGATTCGCGCCTTCTCCTTTGGCGATGTTCGGAAGAGTGGTTGTTGTCGTCATAGTCGTTCTCCTTCGCCTCGAAACACACCGTAAACTCTATTGTACGCCTTGGCCCGCGTACTCCAGGTTTCTCGTATTGCTATACTTTCACCTTCACGCCCGTGCCGAATTTGCCTTCGAGCGCTTTGATTTTTGCAAGCCGCCGCACATGCCGATCTTCTTGGCTGAACTTCGCTCCGAGGAACGCCTTCACCAAATCCTCGGCCAGCTTCACGCCAACGACGCGAGAGCCCAGCACCAACACGTTGATATTGTCGTGCTCCACACCCTGATGCGCCGAATAACTGTCGTGGCACATGCCAGCGCGAATGCCCATGACTTTATTCGCCGCGACGCTCGCTCCCACGCCGCTGCCACAAACCAACACGCCGCGCTCGGCTTTGCCGTCGAGTATCGCCCGGCCCACGGCTTCGGCAAAATCCGGATAGTCGGAGGGATTCTCGTTGAAGGCCCCCACGTCCAGCACTTCGTGCCCGAGCGAGCGCAGAAGATCGCCCATCGCAACCTTGAGAGCAAAGCCTGCGTGATCCGACCCAATCACCAGCTTCATCAGGAGCTCACTTCCCTAAGACTTCCTGGGCAGCGGCGACCACCTTCTCCGCGCTGAAACCGAATTTCTTCAGCACATCCTTCAGCGGTGCGGAGGCACCAAAACTGTGCATGCCAACCATTTCCCCTTTTGCGCCGACATACCGCTCCCAGCCGAATGTCGACGCCATCTCCACAGAAACGCGCGCCGTTACATTTAGTGGGAGCACGTTCGCCTTGTAAGCAGCATCTTGCTGTTCGAAGAGTTCCCAGCAAGGCATGCTCACGACCCTGGCCTTGATACCTTCGGCTTTGAGCTTTTCGTAAGCATCCACGCAAAGTGACAACTCGCTCCCGCTGGCCATTAGAATCACCTCGGGTTTGCCTCCCGCGGCGTCCGCTAGAACGTAAGCGCCTCTCGCAACGCCCGAAGCCGGCGCATATTTGCTGCGATCGAGCGTGGGCACCGCCTGGCGCGTCAGCACGAGACTCGAGGGTCCATGCTTGTGCTGGAGGATCACTTTGTAGGCTTCCACGACTTCATTGGCGTCGCCCGGACGCAGAATCATCATATTTGGCATCGCGCGCAAAGATGCCAGTTGCTCGACGGGTTGATGCGTGGGCCCGTCCTCACCAAGCCCAATCGAGTCATGCGTGAAAATGTAGATCGCTGGAATTTCCATCAGCGCTCCCAGGCGCATGCTCGGGCGCATATAATCGCTGAAATTGAAAAACGTCGCGCTGAAGCCGCGCAGTTTGGACAACGTCATCCCGTTGACGATCGCGCCCATGGCGTGTTCCCGCACTCCAAAGTGAATGTTGCGCCCGCGATATTCGTTGGGGTAGAACTCTCCCGCGCCATCAAACGTCAGATTGGTTTTGTTGGATTTCGCCAGGTCCGCGGAACCGCCGATGAGCCACGGAATGTTTTTTGCCAATACGTTCAGCGTCTTGCCCGAGGCTTCCCGCGTCGCGATACCTTTCGCATCGGCGGCAAAACTCGGCAGGTCCTTGTCCCAGCCATCAGGCAATTTCCCCGTGAGCATGCGACCGATTTGATCGGCAAGCTGCGGAAACTGCTTCTTGTACTCGTCAAACTTGGTTCGCCACGCCGAATGCGCCTGCGCACCGCGCCTGCCCACGCCGTTCTTGAACTGATCATACACGCCGTCCGGAACCAGAAACTTCGCGTCTTCCGGCCAGCCATAGTTCTTTTTCACCAGCTTGACTTCCGCTTCGCCCAAGGGCTCCCCATGCGCTTCGTATGAGTCTTGCTTGTGCGGCGAGCCGTAGCCGATGTGGCTGTTGACAATAATCAGTGTTGGCCGATCGTTGCTTTTCAGGAAGTTTTCGTACGCACGTGCCAGCATGTCGAGGTCGTTCGCGTCGGTGACGTGGGTGACGTTCCACCCGTAGCCTGCAAACCGCGTTGCCACGTCTTCGCTGAACGACCATTCGGCGGGCCCGTCCAGCGTCACACGGTTGTTGTCGTAAATCCAGCAAAGATTCGAAAGCTTCAGGTGGCCCGCGAGCGAAGCCGCTTCGCACGCCACGCCTTCCATCAAATCGCCGTCTCCGCAAACGGCGTACACGTCGAAGTCGAAAATAGCAAAGCCTGGCTTGTTGTAATTCTCTCCCAGCCACTTGCCGGCGATGGCCATGCCCACGCTATTTCCTGCGCCTTGACCGAGCGGGCCGGTGGTGGTTTCCACGCCCGTCGTAAGATGCGATTCCGGATGACCTGGCGTTCGGCTGTCTATTTGCCGGAACCGCTTGATATCTTCCATGGAAACTGCGAGATCGTTGGTCAGTTCGCCTTTTGCATTCACCAAGCGCACGCCGGCCAAATGCAATGTCGCGTACAAAAGCATGGATGCATGTCCCGCCGAAAGCACGAAGCGGTCGCGATTCGGCCACGTGGGATCCGCGGGGTCATAACGCAGGTAGTGCTGCCAGAGGGAATAAACCACCGGTGCAAGCCCCATCGGCGCGCCGGGATGTCCCGAATTTGCTTGCTGCACCGCGTCGATCGCCAGCGTGCGGATGGTATTGATGCTTAGCAGATCGACGTCCACTTGACTCTTTACCTGACTCACTTTCGCTCCTGTCGCGGGCAGGAGAACACCCGCGGTTGACGGTCACTAGTTTTAGATGCCCCAACATCTGGGGCCGATGATGGAATTCTACGACAAAATCGTTGGCCCTGCTCGATTGGCCCCAAGCCTCTTGCTGTCTGACCAGGAAAGCTGCAACCGTATTCCCCAAGTTTCAAAAAGACGAACTTTCCGACTGCTGGCGACATGCCCTTAAGGCTTCGACTCGCGGGGCCGCACGGAATTCACAATCGCTATCACATCCGAACGGACCCCGAGTCCGTCATGACCTTTGGCTCGGGAAGGTGAGGAAGAAAGAGAGCCCTGCCGCCCCCAGCCGGCTCAGAGCCAATGTAAGCCACGATCGGGTCAGCTCACTACTTTTCAATTGACAAGCCGGATAGGTGAGCGTAATGGTCTCCTATCCCGCCGGACCGGGAGTTGGTATCTGCCCGTAAGGAGCCAGCCATGCATGCGTTGACCTCCGACATCGCTCGTGGAACAGCAAAGCTAACCTGGAAAGTTCTCGTCAAGATTAACGCTCTGTTGCCGGAAGGGGATTTGCCCAGACCGAGTTGGGCCCCGCGTCGACTACTGAAGCAGCGGGAACGCACACCGATGGCCACCGGAGTTCCCAGGAGAACTCACTCGCTGTGCCCCGATTGCAATCGCGAAGCGGTGGAGGGCGTGCTGAACGGTGAGAAGGATGTCGCGGGTTTTCGAGACAACCCCGGAATTATTGAGGCGGAGATATTGGAAGAAGGCGGACGCATCCTCATTCGGAAAGCGTGCGACAAGCATGGCCCATTTGAGGATGCCCTCTCGAATCATCCCGATTTCTTTCGAAAGATGGAGCGTCTTGCTTTCGGCAGAGACTTTCGATGCGCTGATGATTGCAACGTGCACGGTCATGGTCCGAACCGCATCACTTCCGGCCGAGGAACGTTCCTGATTGTTGATCTGACCAACCGATGCAACATGATGTGCTCGCCATGCTTCATGGATGCGAACGCCGCTAGCTATGTTCGCGAATTGAGCATCGAAGACATAAAGGTCATTTTCAGCAACGCACTCTCGTTCAAGCCTCAGCGGGAAATCAACATTCTGTTCTCCGGAGGGGAACCCACCGTATCGCCGATTTTTCTCGATGCGCTTCGGCACGCGAAAAGTGTGGGGTTCCATCGACTTCACGTCGCGACGAACGGTATCCGTTTCGCTGAAAGTAGGGATTTCGCCCTGCAAGCCAGGGAAGCCGGCCTCCACGGTGTCTACTTGCAATTGGACGGAGTTTCTGAAGAAAACAACAAACATCGCGGATTGGGAAACTACATGGCGGTGAAGCAGCAAGCCTTGGGGAACATCGCTGCGGCGGGAATGAAAACGACGCTCCAAGTTACGGTAGTCAACGGTCTCAACAACGACGGGCTTGGAAACATTGCCCAGTTCGCAATTCACAACACAGACAAAATCCACGGCGTCGTTTTGCAACCCATCATGTTCGCCGGCAGAGACGAGCACGTATCGCCCGATGAGCGATATGCGCGCCGCTATCCTCTCACACAGCTCGCCTTCGATCTGCAGGAGCAGACTTCGATGGACTGGCAGCCAATGCGTGATTGGTTTCCGCTATCAGCCCTTGGGGCATTCGCTCATCTGTGCGATGTCCTCAACCCCCACGCCAAACTGGGAAGCCTTTTCCACGAAACCCATCCCAACCGTGGGATTTTCAGCGCCTTGCTCGTGGACACGTATCGCCATGAGGCGGTACCTATCCCCGCCTTTTTTGACTTGGAACAATTCATGCAAGACATTGTGGAAATAACCGATTGTGGAAGAGGAGCGGCGGCAACCAAGGCACTTGTCTCGCTCTCCTTCCTCCGCAACTTCAACCAGCAAAAGGCACCCCAGGGGTTCGGCCCTCGCGACTTTCGCGGCGCGCTTGAGGAGTGTTTCTATCGCGTCGCCGGCGGCAGCGATACCCGCTGGTCTCAGAAAGCCAATGAGCCTGGCGGACGCTGGAGGGTCATGATTCTCAACGGTATGTGGTTCCAGGATGCCTTCAATTACGACTTTGCGGGAATCTGCAATTCCACCACTCCGGTGGCAATTCAGCAGGGTGAAATTAGCTTTTGTGCTTACTATGGCGGCGGTTGGCGGAAAGTCGTCGAGCATCAAAGCCAAACTGCCACGCTGGCGGAATGGCATAGAACTCACGGTCGCCACGAAATCTACGCCAAGGGCAAGAAGGTGGACCTTGCACAGCTTGCGCCCAGTGCAGAAGCCCAGCTTGTACAGATTGCAACAGAACCCCCGGCGGTTCCGACCGGCCACTGACGCTGCCGGTCCTGCCTGGACCGTCCGGTGTTCCCCGGTTGCACATTTCGCGAAAACACAAGCGCTGAATGGATAAGCGTGAGGCCACCCTCTCTCTTCGTATAGCGGGGCCTTAACAACCTGCCGATCAGCTGGTCCGGGGAACTACCGGAAGATTACGTCGATCATAACCGTGGTGGTAACGGGTCTGCCGTTCAAAGGTAGCCGGCTTAAGTCTCCAGTTCCCTACCACATCGATTCAGCTCATTCACGCTACTTCGCGTTACCGACGTCAGCACGACGGCGTTCGCCGGGTAATCAATCCTGACGAAAGAAACTCCCGCGCAATCCCTTACTGAAATCTCAGGGAACTGTCTGCAATTTTGAGCAGAGGGATTGCTCCCTGTTCGTTTTGCCAGTTTCGCCAAATGCTCCTGGGGAACTAGTGTTGTGCCGCAGTGAAGCCGAAGGAGGTGGCCACCCCCAACTTTCTCCTGAAGCAGGCCGCCTCCTTCATCCTTTCACGAACTACCCATATGGCTTCGCATCCCGCGTTTTCCGGTGTGGCGAATTTGCTTTGCGTCGCCTACCGTTTGCGATCACAACACTCGGTACGGTCTCGACGCCCAAATCACTGGCGGATGCGCGCGTTCAGTCGTTTCTACCAGAACCTGCTCGCCAGCGCCATCTTGTTGTTGGCGGTCATAATGCTGACAGCGTTTTTTGCCGAGCCTGCTTCTGCGCAGGAGCGCCCAACGAATAACGAGTTTGCGGTCTGGTTTGCGGACCAATTCGCTCGCGCTCATGTGTTCAGTGAAGAAACGAATGGGCACATCTACCAGGTCGAAACCCGCTACACACGAATGATTCTTGCGCGCCGGCTGATCGCCGTCCGGTACGTTGCCGACGCGGTCCCATGGGCGACGGTCGGCGACCCCCACGGCGCGGATGGCTCGCTCGTGTATGCCCATGGCGCTGGCGGGAGCCCTGTAGGCCTGCAGGTGAATTTTCTGCACGACCGCCACGTGCAGCCATTTATTACCAGCGGAGGCGGATTCCTCTATTTCAACCGGCAGATGTTCGGAACAAAGCAGCAGTTCAACTTTACCGCGCAATTCGGCGGTGGCGTGCAGTTGCTCAACCCGAGTCGACGCGCCTCCTTGTATTTGGGTTACAAGTACCACCATATTTCCAACGCCAATATGGACCGCACGAACCCAGGTCTGGGATCGCACATGTTGTTCGTAGGCGTATCCTTCCTCCGTTAGGCAACCGTCAACAAATTGAGATGTTTCCTGCGGTAGTGCTAACAACAGCGCTTCCCCTTTTTATTGCGTGGTAGTTAATTGTGTTGTAGCCTCGCGGCCTCGGTGGAGGTGCTACGGTGCTTGATGAGAAGCAAGTCCGCGCCACTTTGCTCTGCGCTTTTGAGAACTTGCAGAAACAGAACACCGTCCTATATTCTTTGACAACCGAACTTGCTGCGGTTCGGGACGTGCTTTGCGAGTATGGGCCGACCTACGAGGCTTTGTTGGCCCAAAAACGAGCGCATTATGTGGCAGACCTAAAGTCATTAGTCGCCGATGATTTCGCAAAATTTGAGCAGATAATTCAGCAATTGAAAGAACCCTAGCCGCCCTAATCTCCGTCTTAGAGGTGTACCACGAGATAGCCGATTGACGCGCTTGCACACGCCTTCTGCGTGTAGTGCCGCGTGTCCTCTCGTGGCGTACAGTTTTTCCTGTGAGTGGCATACAGGGGCAGGAGTTTCAAGATTTTGGATTACGGAAGAAGGCATGAACGAAAAGAGAAAAATGCTCAGGCTGGCGATGCCTTTTACGGGCGACCGCTGTTTGGTATCTGGCCGGGTCGGATTCACTCCCGTCAGCAGCACCAGCGAGAAGGAAATAATTCCGAGTAAGTTTGGCTGCATGTACTCGGAGCGACAACTAAAGTAGCTCTCCCGCGTGCCTGCGCTCTTCGCTTGAGTCCACTCAAGCGTGAGCATAAGGGGACTCCAATGGAAAGACCCGCGAGCATCATAATCCGATTCAACAAGTCCGAGGCTTTGTGGGCCGCCTTCGTAAATAAGGTCGAACCAAAGTTAACGGACACTGCCGCCGACGGCCTTGTGACTGCCGCATTGGTAGTCACAGATTATGATTTGAACGACCACCAATTCATCCGACTCAGGCTTAATTACGGAGGCAAGGAGGGTATCGTCCAAATCCCGCGAGACTTAGTGAGCATGATTGTTGAGGGGAAAGCTCTTGAGAGAGAAGCACTCGGTTTTATTACGGGTGAGTAAACGAAGGGCCGCCGAGTAAACATCGCCGAAGAGTGAATATCATTATCGTGTCTGAGTCAGACCTAGCGCGGCGCTGAAAATTTGAGCACGGCGCGAAGGCAGAACGGAAGCGGGCCGATATTCATAGCCTGGTCGTGTCTGCTATCCCAACAAGCGTTGTGTTGACTCGGCACGCTTTGAACGGCGGGTAGACGCGCTCGGCAATTATCATGAAAACCGGGACACGTAAAATCCGGCGCAGAAAAAGGCGGCTCCTCTTCTAGGGTCCATCGGCACGAGGTCGTCTTATCTTTCATGATTTTCGGCGCTCGGCGCTGCGGAACACGATTCGCCGGGGTGTACCACAAAAGACGGTGCGAGAGATTTCCGGCCACAAGACAGACGCGGTGTTCTCACGGTACAATGTCGTCTCCGAAGGCGACCTTTGGGGACGCGGCACGGAAGATCGAAACCGAAGCCAAGGCCGTAATTCATAGTTCATTCACAGTTGCACAACGCAGCAGTCCTGCAAAAAGTGAGGATGGCCGGAAGCCTTCCTAATCAATGGGTTAGCTGCCAGTGCCCGGGTGGCGGAATGGCAGACGCTGAGGACTTAAAAACAGATTCTCGCGTGTTGCAAACAAAGGGCCTATTCCAGAAACACTACCACTTAGCTCACCGGACTTCACCGGTCCTTAGGGGCCGATCAGCCATAGAACGTACATAGGAATACGGGCGAATCGCCAACATCAGAAGTACGTGAGGGTGCGGCGATACACAGTGGAATATTCGCCTGACTCAGCGCTACCCTCGACCTCCTGACGAAAGACTACAGTTCGTTCGGTCCAGTTGCCGTTTTGGTCGTACACATAGCGATACTCATGGATGGTCCGCGACGTCCGTTCTAAAAAGCTTGGCGGTGGCTCGGGAACTCCCTCGCGGCGATCTGGAATGATCGTGCCGTCTTCGCCTATGCTGAATGCCCCACCACCCACGGGGAACGCGAGGTTGCTCGTGGCGGTCTCGCGTTGTTCACTTATGTCGCCGTGTTCGTTGTATTTGGTTGTCGTAAGCTTATCTAACCCCCAGTTGCGGTCTCGCTCTTCGGCTACACGTCCTTCTGAGTCGTAGACAAACGATTTGCCGGTACCATTCTTTCCGCGGAACAGCGACTTCAATGTTGCAAGTTGTTTGTCATTGAGTTCGGAGACTATCTCGGACGCCAGCGGAGGATTCTCTTGGATTTGGTTTTCTTCCATGATTCGGCCATTAGCGTCATAAGTGCGAACGAACTGGCTCACCACTCGTCCCTCGCTGTCGAGGATCTGCAATTCGATCGGTAGATCGCGTTCGTCAAAGACAGTGGTGACGCTTCCACCCTCGACCGCACCTATACCAATCTGGGCGGCGTCCCACAGCGAACCTGCAACCATCACACCCCCGCGGTTACGTTCAAAGACTTCGTGGCCAAAAGTTCTAATCTCGGTCTCGCGGCCTGGTTCGTCGTAGCGATAGCTGGTCCTGTTGCCTTTTCCATCCGCGTTTGTAATCTCCTTGAGCCTACCTCGTTCATCGTACGTGTAGAGGCTTTCAGTGGCAGGTTCGCCAGACTTGCCAGAGGAAGCCTTGACCAGCCGGCCATCAGCGTCGTATGTCTTCGTGGTGACCCACTCCGAGCCGTCGGGGTTGCTGATGCGCGTCGTGAGAAGCGTCCCGTCAAGACCGTACTCAGTGGTCGTCAAGAACTTCCCGGTGGGGTAACTGGTTTCTTCGACGCACGTCTTGACTGGGCCGCGAAGCCCAGCCTTCGCACGATCTGTCGTGGTGTGCGCAATGAGGCCATCGAATACCTTGCCGCCCAAGACTAGCCTAAGTATGGACCTGAACAGCGGTAAGGAAGCCAAGCCAGAAAGGAAGTTTCGGCGCTGCATCAGGCACCTCCACCCTGGAATACTGCGAGTTTACACCCCTGGGGCTTCGATGGGCTGGCTTTGATACCTTCTCATTTTGGGTTATCCCGCTGGCCCCGTTTCCGCTGGAGGACTCAA
>DATAIH010000277.1:0-42146 GCA_036262755.1 Candidatus Acidiferrum sp. | reverse complement strand
AGACGGCGGCGGCGCGCCCGCTCAAGAGCGCAGGACCGTCGTAGGGCTCGGCCACCGAAGCTTTGCGGAGGCCGCTGAGGTCGGCGGCCATTTTTTCGATTTTGGCAGTGAGTTCGGCTTCGGCGGGGAGCCCCTTGGCGTTGGGGGCTTGGAAGGTTTCGACGCGAAGAAGGTCCATGCCGTCGTCGGCGCGGGTCTGTGCTTCCATCACCAGGCGCGTGGAGGAACTGGGCGAAACCAGCGTGGTGCCTTCACTCGAAACCATGCGCGAGTTGGAATTCGTGACCTGCAGAACAACCGAAGAAAAATAGACTTCGGGATATTTGCGGAAGGCGGCGGAGAGGCGCTTGATTTCGCCTTCCCAGGCGGAGCGGTCGAAAAGCGCAGTGTCGGCTTCGCCGATATGGGTTGCCGGTCTCTCCTTCGAGAAATCGGGGGATTTGTCCTCTTCTTCGGCGCGGACAGCGGAGTCGGTACGCACGTTCATCAGAGCGGGAACCGCGCGCTTGTATTCGCGGTCGGTGAGCTCCCACAACACGCGAGCGATGGCATCCTGGTCGTTGCCGAGAGGAAGCGTTCCGGAAGTGACGCCGCTTGAGCGGCTCTGCCCGTGGGTATTGTCAAGATCGGGAGTACCAACGCGCATGGTGACGTCGGCGAAGCGTCGCTCGGCGGTCGTGTCACTCAAAAGGCTGCCGTAGGCACCAGCAAGCACGACGAAATCCTGGTCGTAGACCGTGTAACTGACGTAGTAGGGCGGCTGGTCGGATTTGCTAAGTTCCCTAGTGGCGCGGGAAAGCTCGTTTTGCATGGCCCTCAAGACGGGATCGCTAGTGGATACGGGCGTAGGTGCCTTGGACTTCGTGGACGGCGCAGGGGCGGGCTTATCGCCTGCGGCGGACGGAACCGGGAGAGAGACCAGCTCAGCCGCGAGGAAGCAGGCGGCGGCGAGGCGCAAAAGCCTTGACGGGCGAGAGCGTAGTTGGCCGCGGTCTTGTGAGGATTCAGAAATAGGCATGAAAAGTGGACTCCCCCTAACGGTGGTCGATGAAACGCTCAATCCATTCCAACGGTCAGGTCCATCCCTGGCAGTCAGTCTGAAGAACGCAAAATTCGAGTATGCCTTAGTGCTTTGACTCGCGCAATTCAGGTCTCGCGGAAGCGTTACTCCCCCTGGCGACCGTCGAGCCGCGCAAAGCGCTTGCCGGACAAGAAAACTCGTGCCGATCAACACTTCGCCGTACGCTATCTGGCCAATCCCGCGCATTTCCGATTGACTCGCGGTCCGGCCGAAGGCAAGGGCCCGGTCGAAACAGTGATGTTCATCGACGCCGGGACGGCGGCCAGCGGCAGGTACGATCTCAGGCTTGTTGTTCGGCGAGAATCACGTGTCGCCGAAGCGCTCGGCGGATTTCAAGCGGGCACCGTTGGCGAATGCAGAGGCGCTGACCTGTTTGCGTCCTTCGAGTTTGACCGACTGCAAGTGCAAGACCGTCGCCATACCGCAAGAAACAAACCAATCTCGCTTTCCGCCGAACAGCGTCCCGGGCACGGAGCGAAGGGCGGCGAAGGAAGGATTGGCGAGGGCTTCTGCCGGCATAGCCGCCTCTTTTGGCGCTGGCTCGGCCGAGAGGTGGCAGGTCTGACCGCGAAACGTGGTATAGGCGCCGGGCCAGGGGGCGAAGCCGCGCATGCGGTTGTAGATTTCCTGAGCAGAGCTGTTCCAATCAATGCGGCCGTCTTCCTTCTTCAGAATCGGCGCGATGGTGGCCTCCGCATGGTTCTGGGGTTTCGCGACGATGGTGCCGGCCTCGAGCCCGAGCAGGGTTTCTTCAACGAGAGGAGCGCCCGCTTCGGACATGCGCCGAGCCAGTTCGGGCGAGGTGTCGTGCGGGCCGATTTCGATTTCGCGGTTTAGAAGTATGTCGCCGGTGTCCATTCCGGCGTCGATGCGCATGGTCGTCAGGCCGGTGCGCGTTTCGCCGTTAGCGATGGCCCAGTGAATGGGAGCGGCGCCGCGATACTTCGGGAGCAGGGAAGCGTGAAGATTGATCCAGCCATGCTTGGGAACGGCAAGAAGCCGCGCGGGAATAATCTGTCCGTAGGCGATGATGACAATGACGTCGGGCGCAAGCGCTTCAAGGAGTTGCTGGACTTCCGGCGCGCGAATTTTTTCCGGTTGGTGCACGGGAAGGTGCGCGGCGAGCGCAACGTCCTTCACCGCGGAAACGGAAAGTTGGTGGCCGCGACCGCGGGCACGGTCGGGTTGCGAGATTACCCCTAAAACATCGAACTCGGACCGTGCCAGAAGATGTCGGAGCGTGGGGACGGCGAACGCGGGCGTACCACAAAAGAGCAGGCGCATGGTTTAGGCTTTCCCGGCCCCAATAGCGGGTTTGCGAAAGACCGAGGGGACAGCCCGGGAAATCCTGGCCAAAGAGGTCGCCGCATTCCTTTGCTGGCGCCCAGGATAAAGCTCCGCCCCTGCCACATGAAGTTCGTAACTGAAGCTACCACTCTCCTTGTTTGCGAAGCTTTTTGATTTTGCGCTTGATGAGGTCGCGCTTCAGCATGCCCAGGTGCTGCAGGAAAAGGATGCCATTGAGGTGATCGATTTCATGGCAGAAGGCGCGCGCGAGGAGATTTTCGCCGCGAATTTCAAAAGGCTCACCTTTGACATCTTGCGCTTTCACGGTGACGAATTGCGGACGCACGACGTAGCCGCGAAAACCGGGAATCGAGAGGCAGCCCTCTTCCTCGCGGACTTCGCCTTCGGCGTGCGTGACTTCGGGATTGGCCAGAACGATTTTGGCTTCGGGATTTTTCCCACCGGTGACGTCCACGACCGCGAAACGTATGCTTTTTCCAATTTGCGGGGCGGCCAAGCCAACGCCCTGCGCGGCGTACATGGACGCAAACATGTCTTCGGCAAGCTCTTGGAGCTCGGCGTCAAATTTTTGCACCGGCGCACCGGGCTTTTCGAGCACCGGATCGCCGTACTTCACGATGGGATAGATTTTGCGCGGCGGCGAAGGGATCTGGGGCGTCTCGGCGGCGGTAGCCGCTGGTGTTTTAGAACTCGTTGATTTGTTGGACATAACTGTCGAAATTCCGCCGCATCTCGGCTAAGGAGTCCCCACCGAATTTTTGCAGAAAAGTATCGGCTAACACAAGAGCAACCATTGCTTCGCCTGCGACCGCGCCGGCGGGCACCACGCACCAGTCGGAGCGCTCATAGGCCGCCTGCACCGGCTCCTTGGTAACCATGTTGGCGGTGTGCAACGGTTTGCGCAGGGTGGAGATGGGCTTCAGGTAGCCGCGAATGACCAGGTCTTCGCCGTTAGTGATGCCGCCTTCGAGGCCGCCGGCACGGTTGGTGAAGCGGCGAAAGCGGTGCGCGGCCTTGTCGTAGGAGATTTCGTCCTGGACGTCGCTGCCGTGAGCGGCGGCGATGGAAACGCCCTCGCCGACTTCGACCGCCTTGACCGCCTGCACGCTCATGAGCGCCTGGGCCAGGCGGCCATCCAGCTTTTCGTCCCATTGAGCGTGGCTGCCGAGGCCGGGCGGAACGTTGTGGGCGACAACCTCGAAGATGCCCCCAACGGTGTCGTTGGCCTGGAGAACCGCGTCCACTTCGGCTTTCATTTTTTCCTGAGTGGCGGCGTCCGCGCAGCGCAGAGGGGAATCCAAATCCACACTGACCGAGCGAATTTTATTCCAGGTGGCGGGACGCTCCAGACGAATGTTGCCTACCTGAATGGTGTGGCTGGCGATTTCCGTGCCGAATTCCTTCAAGAGGATCTTGGCAAACGCGCCGGCCGCGACGCGCGCGGCGGTTTCACGGGCGGAGGCTCGCTCGAGAACGTAACGCGCGTCGTGATAATTAAATTTTAGCGACCCCGCCAGGTCGGCATGACCGGGCCGAGGTGCGACCAGCTTGCGCGTGCCGGAGTCATCCTCGGCGGGTTCCACGGGAAGGATTTTTTCCCAGTTGGCCCAATCGCGATTCTCGATGCGCAGCGCGATCGGTGCGCCGATGGTCTTGCCGTGGCGAACGCCGGCAAAGATCTCGGCGCGATCCTGCTCGATTTTCTGGCGGCCGCCGCGTCCGTAGCCCAGCTGGCGGCGGTGCAACTCGGTGTTGATGAATTTGAGGTCGATGGGAAGCTGCGCGGGAAGGCCGGAAATGTAGGCGAAAAGCGCCTGTCCATGCGATTCACCGGCAGTATAGAATTTCAGCATCCGCGCCCTATCCTCGCGTGTTCTTTGATCAGGCAATCAGGAGGAAGAGACAGTCTAGCCACAGCCGCCTTCGACGTCCAGCAAGTCCCCTCGGGCGTGTCGACGGCCGAAGTCCGGAGATGCCGTGTCGAGATGCGTAGGTTCACCAGGGCCCCACCCACTTGCGAGCTAGGACGGCATGGCGGAGGATGACCGGACCTCATGGACAGTACAAGCCGAGGTGCTTCTTTGTAACACAAAGTAGCTGGGCTCTTTTCGACTTGCTGTTCCTTCTCGCGGTCTCAGCGTCCCTTATCGTCACCGCGGTTGGCATCGTTTTTCGCCATGCAGGTACGCGGTGCGCGGGCATTCAAGGTTTCCCGCACCTACGGCATTTTGCGTGCTTGCCGATCTTATCGCCAGGGTCGCCGTTGGGTTTTTGAACTGCCAGCACCTAATACGCGTAGGGCACCCGGGGTGTTTCGATGAATGGTGTTTGACAGTCAGAAACGCGGCGCGAACCCCTGGAAGCGCTCTTCACATACGACCGCTGGGCGACCAATCGGGTTTTGCGAGCGCGCAGGGCGTTTCGCATTGAGCCATGTACGCGAGACCTGGGCTGATCATTCACCGTAGGGTTTCTTTGCCGCCGACATAGAGGGGCATGAGGATTTCGATGGCGATGCCACGGCGGCCTTGCCCGAGCTTATCGATGCGAACCACTCTGCCGAGCGACTCGCGATTGAGGGAACCAGGCGAGTCCGAGTACGGGAAGGTAATGAAGACGCGCATGCCCTCGAAGTACGCCACGTTCTTCGAGGCGAAGTATACACTTTCCCGTGTCGCGTTCAGCGTAGGGAGAATCTCATCGAAGTTGAGATGCGCATCCGAAGGCCGCACGCGAACCACCTGCGAAAGCTTCAGTCGAGCGCGACGCCGGCGCTCCGGCGGATAGCCCATGGTGTCCTCTTGGGAACAGCTTAGCGGACACGAGCCGGCTGCGACACGGCGGAGGTGGCCTCAGTTGCTTACTTGACAAAGGCAGTAGCCTTTCGTAACGGCTCGTCAGATCGGCGAAAGCCTTGTGGGCTGAACAAGATACAGGTGTGGGCGTGCCGAAGGCGGGACGTTGCTGCGAATCGCTTACTTGACGCACGGTTGCCGCGAAGTTACGCTTCCCGATGGTGCTGTTTCGGCGAAAAGTCCAACGCAGAACATGGGTGCAAACAGGAACTTGTGGCCGACACTCCGCTCCAGGTAACAGGCAACCACGCAAAGCAGGAAGAAGTCCCTTCGGTCGTTGAAGTGCTGGGAGGCGCGACGAAACGGGCCGTCGCCGCCGTCCAGGACTACTCGCAACTCTCCTTACGCGCGCTGAGCAATCTGGCGACTTCGCCGCATTATCTTCAAGACACCCTCGAGCAGATGGATGACGTAGGCGTCGGCTCGGTGCCGATTATTCTGCTCTCCGGATTCTTTATCGGTGGCGTCATGGTGTTGCAGACCGGCGCACAGTTCGTGCGGTTTGGGCAGACGTCGTTGACCGGAGATGTGGTGTCGCTCGCGCTGGTGCGCGAACTTGCCCCTGCGATCACGGGCCTGCTCACGGCGGGGCGCTGTTCGTCGGGAATGGCTTCGGAGCTTGGTTCCATGCTGGTGACCGAGCAAGTGGATGCCATGCGGGCGATGGGCACGGACCCCAGCCGCAAGCTGGTAACGCCGCGAGTGCTGGCGAGCCTGGCGATGGTGCCCTTGCTGACGGCCATGATGGTGTTCGTTGGCCTGCTCGGTGGATGCGTCTCTTCGGTTTTCTCGCTGCAACTGAGCGCCGTAGAGTTCTGGCGGCGCGCGATCGACATATTGGAATTCTCCGACCTGATGCAGGGCTTTACAAAAGCCTTGGTGTTTGGGTTCCTTCTCGCCACGGTGGGCTGCTATAAAGGATTAACCGTGCGCGGCGGGACGCAAGGTGTTGGCCGCGCCACGACGCAAGCAGTGGTCATTTCCTCCGTCTTAATTATTGTGGCAGACCTCTTTTTGACAAAGCTCTCGCTGTACCTCGCCAACCGAGTCTTCTAACCCTAATCCGCAGTGGTAACCGATTCGCCTTTGACGAGAACCCGGTCGAAGAAGTCGCCACAGGCTTTGTAACCGCGCACCCAGGAGCGCCACAGCAAGAAATCGTGGATCTCGTCAGGAAAGACAAGCTGCCCGAAGGGAACTTTTTGTTGGCGAAGACGCTGCACGAGGTCCACCATCTGGCTGAAGTCCACGTTGCGGTCGTCATCGCCCTGAATCAAGAGCACCGGCGATTTCCACGACTTGATGGAGGCGTTGGGTGAAGACTCGAACGCCAGACGCATGGCCTCGGCGCGGTCGGGAGGGCCGCCCTCCTGCCCACCCGGGCCGCCGCGGAAAATGCCGCGCGCGGACCAATCGTGCACGCCGTGGAAGTCCACGCCCGCTGCGAAGATATCGGAATTGTGCGCGAGGCCCATGGCCGTCAGGAAACCGCCGTACGAGCCGCCCCAGAGCCCGATCTTCTTGGTGTCGACGATCGGGAGGGTTTGGAGATATTTTGCGGCGGCGACGATGTCCTGATATTCCTCGGCGCCGCGCGGCCCGCCTTTCTCGCGTTCGCGGAAAGCACGGCCGTACATGATGCCGGTGCGGTAGTTGACCGAGAGAACTACGAAGCCGCGCGAGGCGAGATACTGATTCTCGGCGTAAGCGTTGTGATAGTACTGCATGTAGTGAAAGCCGAGCATCATTTGGCGGCGCGAGCCTCCGTGCATGAAGAGCAGCGCCGCGCCGGCGGCGGTGCGTCCGCGTGGCACAAACAGTTGGCCGTGAATCTGCAGTCCGTCTTCAGCGCGGAAAATGACTTGCTTGGGTACGACGAGCTGCGCGGTAGGAAAATCTGCGGGAAGCTGGGAGCCGGCAATCATCTCGCGTCCCGAAGAGGTGAGCTGATAGGGCATGGCCGGGGAGACCGCGGTTGAGCCGAGGCAAACGATGGTGCGGCCGTCGGCAAGTTCAACCGGCGTCCACTCCATGGTTTCGCCCTTACTGAGCGGTTCGGGCTTGCCGCCGTCGATTCGCACGCGCCACAGATGGCGCCGGTCCATATCGTCCTGGTTTGCGGAGTAAATCACCGACCGCGCATCGCGCGACACCGTGACGTCTTCGACCTCGAATTCGCCGGGAGTGAGCAGCGTGGCCACGCCGCCGGAAGCGTCAACGGAGTAAAGATGGTTCCAACCATCCTGCTCCGAAGCGAAAAGGATGCGGTTTCCGACGAAGTGAAAAGATTTGCTTTCGGTGAGACTCGGAAGCGATCCGTTGAATTCTTCGGTGCTGCGCCAGATCGCGTGAGCTTCGCCGGTCGAGGCGTCGGCAACGTAAATAGTCCAAGGATTGGGGCGAATCTGAAGAAGGGGAAGACGCTCCTCGAGGCCGTGGATGCGGACGAAGGCAATCTGCTTGCCGTCGGCAGACCAGCGCGGCGTGGAATCACGATCTACCGACGGTGCCAGGTAGCGGATGGATTCCTGCCCGAAATTGTAGATAGCGATGAAGCTGTGATCGCCGCGATGCGAGACAAACGCGATTTCCGCGCCGTCGGGGGACCACTTTGGTGAATCGTTTTCACCGCGCACGAATGCGAGTTGATGTGCGGGTGTCGCGCCCGAGACGGGGGCGACCCAGAGTTGGCCGCGCGCCGCCCACACCGCCATGGTGCCGTCCGGGGAAAGCTCGACGTCCTCGCAGCCTTCGCGGACGCAATCCAGGTCGCCCAGGTAGCGCGGCTCACCCTTGCCCACGTCCACGGCCCACACTTGCTGATTGGGCCGCGTAACGTTGCTGGTGGGGTCGGCCACATCGCCGACGGAATTGAGTTCGCTGCCGCGTGAATAAACGACGGTGCGGCCGTCGGGAGTGAGCCGAAGACTGGCCAACGCCATCCCGTCGTCTACCGAGTAATGCGTGACTTGGCGCGCCTCGAAGCCGGGAGCGTCAGCGATCCACACGTTGCGCTCGCCCCTGGTGTCGAACACCCAGGCGACGCGCGGCACGCGTGCGGCGGCGGTCAAGTTGTCGGGAAACGGCGAGCTCATGACCTGCTCGACGGTGAAGCTTTGCGCCCAGGTAATTTGCGGAACCAGCGAGGCAGATAAGCCGCCAACAAGAAACGCGACAAGATGCAAGAAAAGATGTTTAGACGAGCCGGGAATCTTTTTCACCGATGTCTCCTTGGCTGCAAAAGCGGCTGTATTGTACGCCCATCTCGTTGGTTCAGGCTTTGGGGAAACGATTGCACATTAGGCGCTGTTTCCGAAAAACGGAAAGCGAATTGCCGCTATAATCATAGGTATGATCGGAGGCGGGTCTTTTCCCTTCGGCGAAGCGCGATCTGCGATTGTTTTTGAGAACGTGCGCATCGGCTTCGACGAAGGAGAGATTCTGCGTGGGGTGTCGTTTTGCGTGCGCGAGCGAGAGACGGTGGTCCTGCTCGGCGAAACCGGCACGGGAAAGACGCTCACGTTGAAAATGGCTGCGGGGTTGTTGCGTCCGGACAGCGGATGCGTTGATGTGTTGGGCCAGAAGGTTTCGGCAATGGAAGAGAACGAGCTGCTGGCGTTTCGCCGCAAGATCGGCTTCATGTTTCAGGAGGGTGCTCTGTTCGACTCCTTGACGGTCGCCGACAACGTGGCGTACCGGCTGCATGAAGACCGCATGCCTGCGGAAGAGATCGAGCCGCGCGTGAGAGAAGTGCTGCGCTTTGTGGAGTTGGAGCACACCATGGACCAGCTTCCTTCCGAGTTGTCGGGCGGCATGAGGCGGCGCGTTTCGATCGCGCGAGCCCTGGCGAATCGCCCCCCCATCGTGCTGTATGATTCGCCGACGGCAGGCCTGGATCCGGTTACCTCGCAGACGATTATCACGCTGATCTTGCGCCTGCGCGACATGTATGGAGTGACCGCGCTACTCGCCACGCACCGGCTTCAGGATGGATTCGCGTTGGCGAACTTCCATTTCGACCCCCGTGCGGAACGGGTGGTGGCCGACTCGCGAAATGGGAGCCGGAGGGCAGCAAATGCCGCTCGCACGCGGTTTCTTGTATATCGGGACGGCGAGATTTATTTCGAAGGGGAACCCGAAGAAATTGTGAATTCGAAGGATCCCTATCTGAAGCGTTTCTTGGTGTGAGTCTGCGATAGTGTTCTTCTTGGAACGCGGGAGGAAAGAAGAAAATGCCACAACGAAAACAACTTACCTGGACCGAGTTGCGGGTGGGGCTGTTCGTGCTGGTGGGCTTGTCGGTGCTGGCAGCCGGAATCTTCTACGTGACCGGCCAAGGAATCTTGGGGCCAAAGTACCGGTTGAAGACCTTTTTGCCGGAAGTCTCCGGGCTGGCCAAGGGAGCGACGGTGCGCGTGGACGGCGTGGAAGTAGGAAACGTGGAAACCATCAATTTTTTGCCGCGCACCCCGGGGAAGGCTACGGAGCGGAACAAAAATATCGAGGTGGTGATGCGTGTGGACCGGAGGTTTCAAGGCGATATTTTGACCGATTCGGTGGCGAGCCTGAGGACGGAAGGACTGTTGGGGAACCGCTACGTGACCATTTCGCGCGGAATCACCGGGAAGCCGATTCCTGATGCCGGCGTCATTACCGGGACGGAAGAAAAGGCCATGTCGGAAGTCGTGGAGAGAAGCGCGGAAGTTCTCGGCAATCTTTCCGCGTTGTCTACCGACGTGCGTGAGCTGATTGCCGGCGTGCAGGAAGGCCGCGGCTCGCTCGGGAAAATGCTGACCGATGATCAGGCTTACAACCATTTGAACGCGATCCTGAGCAAGGGCGATGTGATGATGAGCGGCATTCGAGATGGCCAGGGCACGCTTGGGAAACTGGTCGCTTCGGATGACCTCTATAGCAAGGTGGATAGAGGGATGGATGACGTGAACGTCATGCTGGCGGATGTGCGCGCCGGCAAAGGCACGCTGGGCAAGTTGCTCTACGACCCGACGCTCTTTGACCAGACCAAAGAAGCGGTGACGAACGGCAACGCCATGCTGAAAGATGCACGCGCTGGCAAGGGCTCGTTAGGTAAGTTCATGACGGACGACACTCTTTACGACAAACTGCGCGAAACCAGCGCGAACGTCGCGTCGGCGTCCGCGAAGTTGAATGACAACACCACCACCGCGGGAAAATTGTTTACCGACCCAAAGCTCTACGACAATCTGGCGGGTTTGACCGGAGACATGCGCCTGCTGATTGGCGATTTTCGGCAAAACCCGAAGAAATTCCTACACGTCAAGATCACCCTCTTCTAAAGCGCCTGCTTTGCCGTAACCGCGGCAAATGTGGTGTAATGCGGCTGTAACAGTCGGTGCATACTCTTGCCGTCTGAATCGCGTCTCGTTCGAGGCCCATGGAAACTCAGGACGTAGTGCAAAAACCGGCGCGGACCGAGCCGGCAAAATCCACCCTTCCGCAGCCGGGCCGGCCGGTTCCGAGCCGCGCCTATCCCGGCGCGTTAATCGTGGTTGAGGGCACGGACGGCTCCGGAAAAAGCACGCAGTTGTATTTGCTCAAGCGCTGGCTGGAAATCGGCGGCTACCGCCTGCATTTCACGGAATGGAATTCCTCGCCTCTGGTGAAATCGGCGACGCGGCGAGGGAAGCAACGCCGGTTGCTCACGCCGACTACCTTCTCGCTGCTGCACGCTGCGGACTTTGCCGACCGGTGCGAGCGTCAGATCATGCCCTTGCTTCAGGGAGACTACCTGGTCCTGGCAGACCGCTACGTTTACACGGCCTTCGCCCGTGACACGGCCAGAGGCTGCTCGCCGCGCTGGCTGAGAAATCTCTATCGCTTTGCCCCGGTCCCGGACATCACGTTCTATTTCCGCGCGCCGCTCGACGTGGCCGTGAACCGCATTTTGAGCGGACGTCCCAAGCTGAAATACTACGAAGCAGGCATGGACCTGGGACTGTCGTACGACCGGGCAGAAAGTTTTCGCTTGTTCCAGGCGCGGATTCTCGAGGAATACGACAAAATGGTAGATTCCGACAGTTTCGTGGTGCTGGACGGCACGATGCCGGTCAACAAATTACAGAAACAGATGCGCGAAATCGTTGCTTCGAAGATCGATCTCAAGCGTTTCGCTCCCCGCGCTGAGGAAGCGGAGTAAGCATGCCTGATCAGGAAAAAGAAAAGCCTGTGGCGACGCTGACCGTGACGGAGACGGTTGAGCCCGCGCCCCCTGCCCCATCCCCTGCGCCGGCAAAACCCGCTCCCGCGCCGGAAGCTACCGGCCCGCAGTATTTCTTCGGCGAACCGCTGGTCGGATTCGATCCCAGCGAAATCTACGGCAACCTGATCGTGATCGAAGGCATGGACGGTTCGGGACGCTCCACGCAGATCACTCTCTTGCAGGAATGGCTCGAATCGGAGGGCTTCGCGGTGCAGACCAGCGGCTTGCGGCGTTCGAATCTCGTGGGACGGGACATCGACCAACTGCTGGCCAAGAATGCGGTGACGCGACTGACACTGGCCTTGATGTATGCGACCGATTTCTTCGACCAGGTAGAGCACCGCATCCTTCCCGCGCTGCGTTCCGGCACCATCGTGCTCGCCGACCGTTATATTTTCACTTTAATCGGCCGCGGCGTGGTGCGTGGCATCAACCGTGAATACATGAGTGGGCTTTACGCCATGGCGCTGCGGCCCCATCTTACTTTCTGGTTGAACGTCCGCCCGGAGACGGCCTTCGGCCGCGAATTCCGCAAAGCGCAGGCCATCAGCTACTGGGAGGCCGGGCGCGACATGTCGCTTTCGCACGATCTCTATTGGTCCTTCATCCGCTACCAGACTATGATTAAGCGGGAATTCGAAGTCATGGCCAAAAGGCACAATTTCATCGAGCTGGACGGCGAAGCCAGCGTGCCTGCCGTCAATAAACTCCTGCGCCAGCGGATTGCGGAACAGCTGGGCATTCGCTCGACGAAGTACACTCCCTCCTCAGCCTTGTCTCACCTTTGGCGGTAGCATCGCCAATGCCCGAGCCGGTCCACATCGCGGCTATCGACGCCGGCTCCAACGCCGTGCGTCTTCTGGTGGCGCGCGCCTATTCCGCGCTGGACGTCGAACCACTGCAAACGGAGCGCTACCCGCTGCGGTTGGGTGAGCAAGTTTTTCTTCGACAGCACTTCAGCAAGGATGTTTTCAAGAAGGCCGCAAAGGCGTTCCGCTATTTCCGCGAAGTCATGGACAATTTCGGAGTGGCGCGGTATCGGGCAGTGGCTACCAGCGCCACGCGAGAAGCGGAAAATCGCGATGCCTTTGTGCGCGCGATCAAGCGAAAGTCCGGAGTTGCTTTGGAGGTGATCAGTGCAGCGGAAGAGTCCCGTCTCGGCCGGGAAGCCGTGCTGGTGGCGATGGGGCCCGAGGCGGCGCCGCGCTGCATTGTAGACTTGGGCGGCGGAAGCCTGGAGATCAGCATCCTCCGAGATCACCATGTGGAACAGAGCGCGCAGTTGCCGGTGGGCACGGTTCGGCTCATGACCACTTTGGACTTGCCCGGTGTGATTCGTCCCGCGCAAACCGAACAGGTGCGCAAATACGTGCGCGCCTTGCTCGAGTCAAAACTCGTGCCGCGGCCGAACCTGGGTGAAGGAATCGCCGTGGCCCTGGGCGGCAATGCCGAAACGCTGGCGGACGTTGCCCCCGGAGAGCGAGTGCACGGCTTGCAGACGATCGAGCTGTCCCTGTTAAGGGAGCGTTTGCCCGACCTCCTCGAGCGGGACGTGCATGAACGAATGAAGGCTTATGGAGTGCGCCGGGATCGCGCCGACGTGATGGGCATCGCCGCCATTACTTTCGTCACCCTGGGGCGCTACCTGAATCTTCGGCTCTTTGCCGTCCCCGGGGTCGGCGTGCGCGAGGGGATTCTACAGGAACTCGCGCACGAAACGTTCTCGCGCAAAGAGCCCCACCGCTACGACGGCGCTGCCCGCCAGTTGCTCGTCGGGACGCGTAGTTTTGCGCGCAGGCTGGAATACGATCAGCAGCACGCAGAGCACGTGCGCGAGCTGAGTCTTCAGCTCTTTGACCAGTTGCAGCCGGTGCACCGTTTGCCGCCGCAAACGCGGGTGCTACTCGAGGCGGGAGCGTTGCTGCACGATGCGGGACATATGATCAGTCACCGTGGGCATCACAAACACGGAGAATACCTGGTTTTGAACGGCGATATTCCCGGGCTGGAGGGCCGCGAACGCGCCATCGTCGCCGGTCTGGTGCGCTATCACAACCGTAAGTCGGAACCCGCTGGCCATCACACCGCGTATTCTTCCCTGAACGATGGCGACAAGCCCATCCTGCGAAGGCTGGCCTCCATTTTGCGGATTGCCGAGAGTCTCGATCATTCGCACCGGCAGCGCATCGTGAAAATTCGCGCTTCGTTCCAGCGCGGCGCGGTTGGCCTGGAAGTGCAGGCTCATGGCGACGCCGGCGAAGATTTGCGCGACGCCGGGCGCAGCGCGGAATGGTTTGAAAAAGAGTGTCACGTCAAGGTTTATACGCGGCGGGCCCCCGGCATTATGAATCGCATCCGGCGCCTGTTTCGCCCGTCGTCAGCGCTTGGAGATTCGTGAACGACTCCGTGGATCGTGAAAGACTTTAGGAGAAAAGGATGCAGCTCTACATCGTTCGCCACGGCATCGCCATCGATCATGAGGACCCGAAATGCCCTCCCGATCCGGAAAGGTATTTGACCGAAGAAGGTGTCGAGAAAACCAAGGCGGTGGCCAAGGGTCTGGCTTCCCTTAGCGTATCGCCCGGCTTGTTCGTCACCAGCCCTTACACGCGCGCGGTGCAAACCGCGGAAACCTTTGCAGACGCTTTGGATTACTCCAGGCAGAAAATCCGGCGAAGCGAGTTGCTGTTACCCGGGGCCGAGCCCACGCTGCTTTTCCGTGAACTCGCGCGGGAAAAGCAGGCTTCTTCGATTTTTTTGTTTGGTCACGCGCCGCATCTTGACGATGTGATTGCTACTGCTTTGGGCTCCAAGAAACATGTAACTTCTCTGAAGAAAGCAGGCGTTGCCCTCGTTGATCTGCAACGCATTTCTCCTCCGGCCGGCATTCTCGCGTGGCTCGCTACTCCCAAAATGTTGCGTCGAGCCCGGAGGTAATTCTTCCGGCGGATCTGGCGGTTCGCTTAGTCGGAGGCGACGGAGAACAGAGGCGCTTGCGGCGTCGGCAGAGGTACCACTTTTCCTGGCTTGACCGCGGGCTTAAGAATCACGGGCATGCCCAGGTACTCTTCGAGCAGATGCTTGCCGGCGGCAAGGCGCGCGGCGGTCTCCACGTCGTCGGCCAATCCTCGGACCCGAAGCACAATGGTCTCGGCGGATTTTTCCGCATGAAGCCCCGCGCCGCTTTCCACCCCGCATTTGCGTAGCGCCAGGGCCAATCGCAAGACGCCCGTCAACGCGCGAACGCGATTCTGCTGGTCCTCAGACAATTTGGAAAACGGCCCGCTCTTTTTCGTCGGTTCTGCACCGCGGTGGTAACGGACCACCGTCGCAAGCAGCTCCCACTCTTCGTTGTTCCACCCGGGCGGAAGCGCAAGACCAAGGATAAATTTGCGCGCAGCTTTTTGCGGTGATCGATCCGCGTCAGCTTTTCCGAGCCCATGCAATCGAGCGGCGCTCAACAGGATGCGATCGAGCGTCGGCTCGGCAAAGGCGGGAGCAGCATCTGCTCGTTTCAAGGCTTGGTACACCGCCACGGCAATGCGGGAAACCTGTGAGGTGCGGCTAAGGTCGGAGTCGGCGGCCCGCGCCGTGGCGCGCAAACGTGCCTCTGCGGCCGCCTCGACACGGCCATTGGTGGGCAAGCCGGCACGCCACAAATTCCAAAGGCTGGTCTTCCCAAGGGTGAGTTGCCGATACGTGCGAATGCATTGCTGGCGTTCCTGGCCAACCGTTTCCATCCACACGTTCAGGGAATCTTCCGTCTCCACGACATCCGATTTCTTGACGATGTCCAGCAGCACGTCCAGGTCGTGCACTTCTCCCAGCAAATCCTGAACACGCTTCAGATTGTCGCTCCAGAGCGCGTAATGCTCCGGCAGCAAGCTCTCAACCGTGTAGCGGAAGCGTTTCAGGCCGATGCGCAGCGCATGCCAGGGCTTCGGTCTCTCCGTGCGCAGGGCTTTGCCATGAAGTTCCCTGGCGGTTTCGAATCGCTCGAGCGCCATGCACTCCGCGGCCAGACCACCCGCGGGAACCAGCCGGCTGCGCTGCCGGAGCGCGCGCGACAACCTTCTCCAGGATCTTTGGTCGAATTTGGCGACGGCGCGCACCGCTGCTGCCCTCAGCTCGGGCTCCTTGGACTCAAACGAAGCCTGCAAATGCGCGCGGACCGGATCATTTTCCGGCCCGAGCTTTTTGACCCACTCGTTCATCACCTGGGCATCGCGCAGCGCGCCCAAAGCGCGGAAAAGCTTGCGTGCCGCTTGGCGCATCGTCGGCCAAGCGGGATCTGGATCGATTTCTTCCATGGCTGCAGCGACCGAGCGGCACCGCCGAATGGCCACGCGGAGGTCATGGACCGCTTCCATCTCAGGCGATGAGCGAACAGAGTCTAGTTCCTTCAGGACTTGGTCCATCCAAAAAGCCAGGTCGCGGCGCTCCAAATGAGCTCCCGCGGAAAGGGGAGTTACCGTGGACAAAGACAGCCTCGAAATGTCCGCCCGGATGTTTCTCGTGATGGTCGAGAGAACCCCTGCCGAGCGGGGGAGCCTAGAGTAGCTCTCGGGAACCTGTACGTCCAGTCGGGCTGTGCGTACCTTGTGGAAATCTTGGGAATTGAATGTCGGAGGCGCGCTTTCTTGAGTGCCGCGAGCATGCTATTGCTTGGTTTTCGACCCGGAGGAACTTGGCAGAGGCTCGACTCAAAAGACGAAAGCTGGTGCGTTGAAAACAGCCCACATCCAAGAAAACAAAGCCAGTTAGCTCACCGAACTTCACGAGAATGCATTGGTCTTCAACGGCTGAATCACGCACAGCCATAGGGTGGGGGCGAACACAACCGGTGTTGGTGCCTCCGTCTATTCGTTGTAGACGTCCCGGTACTCTCCCTCCCGTTGCAAGACAAAGGGTCGTCCGTCCGGTTTTGTCGGCGGAGCGCAAGCGAGCCAGCGACACTCCTCTATCCCTCTCGGTTTCAGAATGGACAGTCATCCTCGTGAATAATAAAGATCGACGATCACGATTGCGTCCAATGCGTCCGGTAATGTCTCGAAGATTGAATCAGACTCCCGCCTTGTAGTACCCTGCCCCTCCCATGAACACTGAGCGGTTGGATTTAGTGAGGCAAGATGGCTCGAATAGCCAGTTAGCAGTGTTCAAATTGCATGGAAAGCTCAGCCTGGAGACGGTCACCGATTTTCTTCAGACCATGCGGCCGGAGCGCGCACCCAAGTTGGTTCTTGATATGAGTGGTGTGAACTTTCTCGATTCCGCCGGCATCGGTGCGCTGGCGCAACTGTTTGTCCATCGGAGAGGCCGGGGACAAAAGTTCGCGCTTGCAGCGCTTACGCAGCAGGCTAAGGCGGTAATGGAAGTCGCCGGCTTGCTCAAGCTGCTGCCTACGTATGCGTCGGTCACAGACGCCATACAGGCCGAATCGTAATCAACTTTTGCACTTCTCTCCGCCGCCACAATTCTGGCAGCGCGAGAGCGGAAAGAGAGCGAGAGCAAGCCCCGGTCCGCGCCGGAGCGCGCCACTTGGCGACGCCACTTCTAACGCCGAATGATTCTCCGCATCTGTGCCTGACCTTTGCCAGACGTCCGTTGCGCGTGATGGCGTCCCTTTTATATACTTGCAACCTTCGATGCCCAATTCTCTCTCCGTTGCTGGGTGGAACTCCAAGTACAAAGAGCAGGGCGTAGATCCTGCTGGCTTCTGGAGTGGACTCTGGCATGGAATCATCGCTCCGATCACATTTATCGTTAGCCTGTTTGTGGATGGAGTGAGCATCTACGAGACCAATAATAACGGCCGATGGTACGAGTTCGGATTTATGCTGGGAATCGGCGCCTACGCTGGAAGCGAAGGGGTGCGCGCCGTAGTTAGATAAGGAAACGGCCAGCCTGTGGTGATTTTCGCTAAACCTGGGATGCGCTTGTGACGGCTGCGAGATTTTTCGCGCGGCTTTTTGAGGCACGCCACGACCGATCATGTTTCGCACAGTAGCGCGCCGAGAATCATCTTCCGGCGGTAGCAGGCCCCCCAGCCGCTGTATTTCCTCTGCTGTCAGCCGCTTTCCCTGGCCGAGTTTGTAGAGGGCCTTCAAAAGGGCCGTCCGCAAGACAATCACCTCAGCGAGCATTGTCTCGCTGGCGGCGCCCGGGCTTACCGCGGTTGAGCCGGCGCCTACGGACACCGATCACACCACCCGCCTCCAGGTGCCGTCGGTAGGGTTGTTGCAGGTGATGCCGCTTACAGCGATACGCACCTGTATCTCGCCGAATCCGACGCGCAAAGGCGACGAGAATGGATGGCGGCGCTCGGTACAATCGCGGCACGCAAGCCGCGCGCAGTGATCGCTGGACATAAGACCTGCGAAGGACGACAATTTCGGTATCATTGAAGAAACACGTCAGTACATTATCGATTTCGAGCGCTTCGTCGAAATGACGAGCACTGCCAGAGAGCTGTACGACGGCATGCTAGAGCTTCATCCGAATCGAGCTAATCCGTGTGCACTGTGGGCTTCGGCGCAAGCGGCCAGAGACTAGCCCTTGTGTACGTTTTCACTACCGCACGCCGCAAATCATAGGACCACCCTTCGATGACGTTGGATTTATGGCTGGACCGACCAATTCACTTCCGCTGACCGCTTCGCGTGCCGATCAGATCTTTCCGGTATTGACCTCGGCGCAAATCGAACGTATTGAAAGCTTCGGCAGAAGAAGGTCGGTTCGCGGTGGCGAGTTGTTAGTCGACCAGGGCGATAGCATCGTTCCGTTTTTTGTTATCACCTCAGGTGAATTGGAAGCCGTGCGACCGACGCCAACAAGTGAACAACTTATTTCGATTTTTGGTGCTGGTCAATTTACGGGTGAAATCAACTCCCTTTCGGGCCGGCGCGCGATCGGGCGCATCCGCGCGCGGCAAGCTGGAGAAGTCATCGAAATCCCTCGCGAAGGCCTCCTCGCCCTAGTACAGGTAGATGCGGAGATCAGCGAAATACTGATGCGAGCCTTCATCCTTCGCCGGGTGGAGTTGCGTGCCCAAGGAGTTGGCGACGTAACGCTCGTGGGCTCCAGTCACTCAGCCGATACTCTCCGAATCAAGGAATTCTTCACGAGAAACGGTCACCCCTATATGTACGTGGACCTGGAGCGGGACGCGGACGTTCAAAGCCTTCTCGATCAGTTTCATGTTTCTCCTGCTGAGACGCCGGTCGTGATCTGTCGCGGTCAAACCGTTCTGCGTAATCCCGCAAACCGCGACATCGCGAATTGTCTTGGTTTGAACCAAACGGTTGACGAAACGCGAGTGCGCGATCTTGTGATCATGGGCGCAGGGCCTGCGGGCTTGGCGTCAGCTGTGTATGGTGCCTCGGAGGGGCTCGACGTCTTGGTGGTGGAAACCCACTCGCCCGGAGGACAAGCGGGTGCTAGCTCAAAGATTGAGAACTATCTCGGCTTTCCCACTGGCATTTCCGGAAACGAGCTAGCTGGCAGGGCGTACGTCCAGGCGCAGAAATTCGGCGCTCAGATGCTGCTTGCCACCGGAACCCGGCTAAGGTGCGACCACAAGCCTTACGTCGTTGAGCTGGAAGATGGCAGCAGGATTCCAGCGCGCGCAATTGTCATCGCCACCGGAGCTATGTACCGCAAGTTGCCGATCGAGAATTTGTCTCGATTTGAGGGTTCCGGGATCTATTACGGGGCAACTTTTGTTGAGGCCCAGCTGTGCACCGGTGAGGAAGTCATTGTCGTCGGCGGTGGAAATTCCGCTGGCCAGGCTGCCGTATTTTTGGCTGAAAGCGCAAAACACGTGTACCTGCTTGTCAGAGCTCCTGGCCTCACAGACACAATGTCAAAATACCTTATTCGTCGAATCGGCCAAACGCACAACATCAGCCTGCTGACAAACGCGGAAATCGTCGGTCTCGAAGGCGTCGGCCATCTCGAACAAGTTACGTGGCAGAATGCTGAGACTGGCAAGACCGAGAAAAGGATGATTGCGCACGTGTTTGTAATGACGGGAGCGGTTCCAAACACCAGTTGGCTCGAAAGCCGCGTCGTGTTGGACAGCAAAGGGTTCATCAAGACAGGTCCCGATCTTTCGCCGGAAGAACTGGTTGGCGCGCACTGGCCCCTCACTCGTCGGCCCTACCTTCTGGAAACTAGTCTGCCCGGAGTACTCGCTGCCGGAGACGTCCGGGGAGGCAACGTCAAACGCGTTGCATCGGCTGTCGGCGAAGGTTCGATTGCGATCTCCTTCGTCCACCAACTCTTGAGAGAATAGCCGCGGTGCTCTCCAGCTTGCTGGATCCGCCGGGCCGTTTACCAGTCCATCCGCCTTCGACTGGGATTCGGATTTGGTTTAAGCCGCACCGTAGTGCTACCCATTTGCCGGCGATCGACAGTCGTATAGAAGATCCACTGCCGCAATGATTCGTCACGACGAAGAGCGTCACGAATCCGCAGCCCGAAATATCCAGTGTTGGTATTGACGAAGCCAGGAGAAATCCCGCGGTTCCGGCCATGGCCATGAATCAACGTCAGGTATGCCCCGCCCATCTCCCACGCCTGACGCACAATAGCCCGCAGGACGCCTGAATTGATAATGTCTCGCGGGTGGTATCCGTGAAGGTCGATTTGCATTCTCTGCCCAGGCATGCGTGGCATTATGCCATTTCCCCACTGTTTCTCATCCGGTGTGAACGCGTACTCATGAGAAACAGGTCTCCCGCAAATTCGTGTCTCGAAATCCTAAGGGTCCTGGAAGGAAGTTCTAAAAAACGTCAGGTACTCATGCCCCAGAAAAAAGACGAACTTCCGTACTATTGGTTTTGCTTTCGGGACGTAGTTACTATTCCTGTACTAAACCTCTGTTGTAAGGTGGCTCAACATGAAGCAGCTTAGATGGGCATTCTTTCAGTTAATCTTGTGGGTCTTTGAGCTAAAACTATGGATGGACGGAATGCCGTGGGAGGATGTACGCTTCATCGTTGCCGAACGTTTAAAAGACCTAACTAGAGCGACTCACGAGGGAAGTGAGCTGCCGGGATAGACTGAGAGCCGATTTTCGCGCCCACAAGACGCGATTGTGGTAGGTTATGCTCCCCGTTTCCGCTGGAAGACTCAAATGGCTGAGCAGCGGACATACGCACTTCTTTTTGCAGCAACAATCCTTATAGTGACTCAGTACGAATGATTTTGAGGGAGAGATTTCCACAGCAGTTGGCTCTGTGGAAATCTGGCAGCACGAAAACTGAACGAGATCGGATGGCAAGCCTTCCGGCGGCTCCGCAGACCTTCGGAAGAATCGTGTTGGACGCCGGAGTTGAGGGAAATCTTGTATGAATCGGTCTTGACGGGGGACCGTGCCTCGCCATCGATCCTCAAAATTTTGAAGATTCCGCTTCCTTCATCGAGCTGGATGGTCCTTGTCCGCCGGAGGTTGTTCACAAGCGAATCGATTCTGCGAGTTTCAAGCATTTCCTTTGATCTCCCCTTTGAAGGTGTACCGCGAGATCCGATTTTCGCGTCTGCAGGAAATTTGCTTTGCCCCTTTCCGGGATCTGCGGGGAACGTGGGATTCCTTGGTTGAAGCAGCGGGCTCCCGGGCTGCTGCTCCATGATTTTTCGCCGCTCGGCTGTGCGGGATATGATTCGCCCCGGCGTGCCGCCAAAAGCCGACCATGACGGTGTCGGGCCACAAGACAGACGCCGTCTTCTCGCGCTACAATATCGTCTCCGAGGCTGACCTCCGGGACGCGAGCAGGGCGCCAAGGCCGAAATTCACAGTTCCTGCCCAGTTGCACAAGAATGCAGCAATTCTGAAGAGGCTGCAGAAAGTGAGGAAGGCCGGAAACCCTCGTGAATTAACGAGTTAGAGTAATACGCCCGGAGTGGCGGAACTGGCAGACGCGCTGGACTCAAAATCCAGTGGTACTTAGTACCGTGTGGGTTCGACCCCCTCCTCCGGGACCATTCCTCTCAGGCATAACTACTAGCGCCGGACTGTCGGGTGCGGAATAACCCCACGTGCATTCCTGGATTCTTAGCTCGGGAAATGTCTCACTGGCAAAAGACGATTACCTCCAAGGCGAACAACGGATGCGATCTAAAGCAGTATCGAACAACAAAATTGCTTAACAAATTGGGGGAGGGCTGTCCGGTTGAATACATCTGAGCGGGCTCCCAACGGGTTCGGTCCTGACCGCGCGTAGTCGTTTTGCGAGCTCGCCCCGTCCCTAGTATTCTGTCGCGCACCGGAGGGTCTGGCAAAGACACAATTTTCATCGTTGAAGGCTGGAGGCTCCCGTGATCGCCCATGCACTACTTCGGCTCAAGAACCGACCCATTTCATCCTCGCTTGTCGCTCTCCTCGTCGCTGTTCCCCTGACTGTCGTCAGCTGTGGCGGGGGAAATAATGTAGTGCAAAGCGTCAACACGGGGACGGTAAACGTCTCGCTCAGCGATCCTCCCAGTTGCATGCCGCCTACGGGCCACATCACGCACGTGTTCATTACCGTGCGGTCGGTCCAAGCGCATACCAGTGCGACTGCAAGCGACAGTTCGGCGGGCTGGCAGGAACTCGCTCCGCAGCTCGCCTCCGCGCCGCGGCAGATTGATCTTGTCTCCCCGCCAGGCATCAACTGCGTACTCGCGCAATTGGGTTCCGCGAGCTTGCCGGTGGGAAGTTTTCAACAGATTCGCCTGGTGCTGCTCTCCAACACGCCAGTCGCCGGCGCTGCCACGCCTTCTCCAAACGCTTGCGCGGGTCACGGCTTCAACTGCGTCTTCAAGGATGACGATTCGATGTACGAGATTATGTTGAGCAGCGAAGCCCAAACGGGATTGAAAATTCCTCCCGGCCAGATCGTGGGCGGAGCGATTCAAGTCGTTGCCGGACAAAGTGTGGATCTGAACATCGACCTCAACGCATGCTTCTCGATCGTGCAAGAAGGGAATGGCGCCTTCCGCCTGAAGCCCGCCCTAACGGCGGGCGTCGTCAGCGCCAACAATTCGGGCATTGGCGGTCAGGTCATCGATTCTGCCAGCAAAAAACCGATTGCAGGGAATGTGATGGTGGCCATCGAGCGAACCGACAGTACCGGGGTGGACCGCGTCCTCATGCAGACGACGGCAGATTCGCAGGGCAATTTCCGCTTTTGTCCGCTGCCGATGGGAACGTTTGACATCGTAGCGGTCGCGCTTACCAGCGGAAACGCGCCTTACAACGCGACCGCCGTAGTGAATGTGCCCAACGGTTCGAATCTCGGCGCCATCCCGCTGGTCGCAGAGACCGGTGCCACCGCCCCCGCCATTCTTCAAGGCTTTGTCACCGCGACGACCGCAACAGGGGGCGCTACCGTCGACGTGAGTCTTGCGGCGCTCCAGACCATCTCGCTTTCCGGCAACGTTACGCGGCAGCTGAACGTTCCTCTCCAGAACACCAACGCAACAGCGATGGGTCCGGCCGTGAATTCTACCGGATTGGTCTCCGTCACCGGCAGCAACAGCTGTCCTACGGGAAGTCCCGTGGGCGCGAACTGCGCGCAATACACGCTCGTGGTTCCCGCAAGCAATCCGAGCGTAGGCGTGTTTGCTTCAGGTGGTCTTACCTTCTCAGCGCCCACGAGCGGCGACGTTCTGTTCACCGTGGACGCCCAAGCGGCCGTGCCTATGAACGGAGGAAAGCCGGACTGCATGCCGCCCGAGATCATGACTTCCAACGACGCCAGCACTCCGCCGCAGCCGCTCAAGGTGAACGCCGGCACGACGACCAACGTCGCTCGGACGGAGTTTTCCGGTTGTTCCTGATTGCCCAAATGCAACAACCGCGGCGTGGCGAATCTAGCAGACGCGCGGGCCTCAAAACCCAGTGGTACTTACCGTGTGGGTTCGCCCCGCTGCTCCGGAAACATTCAGCTTTCTGAAAAAACTACTGCTTACGCCCCACCGATTCTCGGCGGCGCGTGCATTCGTTTGGCTCGAGACGCAGATATGTCGGTAGTGTGCCGAGACTCCCGGACAGCCCCTTCGCAGGTCGTCGAAGAGTAGGCCGGGAAGTTTGGCGTTGGGCGATACTCCAAGCAACGCGAAAATCCTTGATAGGCTTGCCGTCCCTCCGAGTAAACAGGAATCATCGGGTCTTTGGACAACATGCACTGCTTACAAGTTCGAATAAGGCTCGGGCTGGTGGCATGGCCGATTTTCTGCGACTGGTGCCGGTTGGGTTCACGCTACTGCTGTTGCGCTAGCACCGTTTGGGGCAGCGGATTACCCGAGCTGTCCTTTGTCAGCGTGTCATCCACATAAACAATGGCTGCCAACTCATTGAGGGGATCGATGCTTATTTGGAACAAGTCCAGCAAGTTACGTGTTCCGGGAGCGCAGCCGGTACCCTCGGTGCAAATCACACCCACATGGTTCGCGGTATTGCTGACCTGGCTTTGCCTAAAGCTCGCGCCGTTGTCGGTCGTCTGCGCCAGGTAGACGTTCCACACGGCGCCTGCCGTGTTCGTCGTCGTGGTGCCGTAATACACAACGTCCACCGTGCCAGAGTGGGCCGCAACCCATGGGAAGACCGCAGAGCTTGCTGGAGCAACGTTGACAATGACCGGCGTTGACCAACTCTTTCCCGCGTCGGCCGAAAATGAGAAGAATACGCGAGTCCCAGCGCTAGTCTTGTTGGACCAAGTGGCATAGACGTTGCCGTTCGTGGGATCCACTGCCACAGCGGGAAAAACATTGACGTTCGTGCTGAACAACGGTCCTTCAAAGACAAGGACGGGTGTCCAATGCCGTCCGCCATCTGTGCTTCGGGAAACAAATATTTCGTTGAAATCAGCCGTTTTCGCCTTCAAGATGCCCACCTGACCTGCTGCGAAAATGTCGTAAATGTTGTGGCTCATCGGGTCGGCGACAATCGGTCCGCCTATATTGTTAACCGTGGAGCTGCCGGTCGTGGGCCCGGCGCCGGTGATTGCATCGCCCACCCTGGTCCACACAAAACCGTCATCATCGGAACGTTGAACACGGATAAGCGCTGAGTTGCCTGCATCGTGGTAGGAGATATACACGTGCGGCCCGTCCGACGTAATCCACGGGCGGTCGTTGCCGGCAAGATCGATGATCTGCGCCGTGCAATTGCTGATGCTGAAACTCGGAGAAGTAGCGCCCGGACATGTGATCGCTGCAACCGAGATTTGCGCTGCACGAAACGGCTTATTGACCGGGATCACAATGGTGGTTGCGTGTAGCGTACCTGTCGAGCCCAGATCCACATCGGCGTCGCCCCCGCCGAACACGACGGCGAAGCCCGCCTTAGTCAGCGCGCCGTCTATCGCGCCTTGGAGGTTCGGCGTGGAGCTAAAATCACCGGTCCAAAGTTGCGTGCCAAAGGGGAACAACCAGCCCAATGAGGTTATCGCCATCGAATGCCCATTGAACGCGATCTCAGGTTCGCTACTGCCATTCGGCAACAGCAACGGCGTGTTCGCGAAGGTTAGAGCTCCGGCGGTGGTGCCGGCCATCGCTACCGACAGCGCGGCAGTTCGCGGCGCCACAGCCGTGGTCACGGTGATCATGGCAGTGGCGCTCTTCGAAGTGTCGTTCACCGACGTCGCCGTGAGTACGACCGTGTTGGGATTGGGAGCCGTGGCTGGGGCATCATAGGTGACCGCCGTAGAGGCCATATTGGATAGCGAACCGCAAGTGGCCCCGCTGCAACCTGAGCCGGAAAGTGCCCAAGTGACCCCTCTGTTCAAGTAGTCGTTCATGACGGTAGCCGCAAAATTCTGCATGCCGCTGACTGGCACGCTGGCGCTTGCTGGCGATACGGTTACTGCGGTTGGTTGCGACGACGGCGAAGAGGCGCTGTAACCGCCGCAGCCGAAGCAAAGCAGGCCCACAGACACAATCAGGCCTGACAGAATGCCATACCGCACGAGGCTCGTTAATGGGCGCAACATAACCAAGCATCCCTCCAAGTCTGTCATCCGACCTGCCCCGCCGACTTGACCGGTGGCCAACCCAGCGCGAGAGCTAGGTGTCTTCCTAACGCCAAACCGCCTGCCAGCCTCGATGAGCGGCGCTCAGCTCTTACCCGCTTCATCCCGGGTCTTACAAGCTCGCGCAAGGAAACCGCGGGCAGTGCCCCACGTCAGCCCGACTGCCATGTATCTTCTTAGGTTCATCGGCTCCGTGAGTTCTCGACGGACAAATCGAACAGACATTTCACTTTTCAGGCCGGACTAGGTACGAGGATAACTGCAAGCCAGTGCGAGTATTGTCAAGATTTCGTAATCATCCTGTCAGGACATCGTCTCCTTGGGTTGCGTCCCGGAGACCACGACAACGTGGCTCGCACGGACTTCCCCGGTTGCTCCTGTTCGACCGGATACAAAAGCGAGGCGTTTCGCCGGCGCAAATTCCCGTGCAAGCTCCTCTTCTGCCCAAAATAATGCGAGACCTCGTCATTTGAACCGGTTTAATATGCTCCGTGCGGCCGATCCGAGTGGGTGTCGGACCACGCTGATGGAACTCTAGGCTCCCAGGAGAAACTCGTGCAACGATCGAGGTGCCTCTTCTCTTCCTTCCTTCCCTCCGCCGTCGTTTGTTTTGCGATTCCAAGCCTGGTCACCGCCGCGAGCGGCCCCACGAATCGAACCTACCTGCACAAGAACTGGCAAATCCAATCTTCCTGTGAAGCAAAAGCCACAGGTGAGCAAATCTCGGTCGAGGGTTTCGGCGCCGCAGGCTGGCACCGGGCCGACATTCCTGCGACCGTCGTCGGGGCGCTCGTCACGGACAAGACATATCGCGATCCCGATTACGCCATGAATCTGGATTCTTTTCCGGGCATGAGTCCTTCAAATAAACAGCTTTTCGCCAATATGGATATGCCCGATGGAAGCCCGTTCAAGTGTTCCTGGTGGTACCGAACCGAATTCGTCTCGCCGGCGGGCGCAAGGAAAAATGTGTGGCTCAATTTCCTCGGAATCAATTACCGCGCCAACATTTGGGTCAATGGACAGAAAATCGCCGATACCAACGATGTCGCCGGAACCTACCGCGCGTACGAATTCAATGTCACGCAATTTCTCAAGCCGGGAAAAACGAATGCGCTTGCCCTGGAAATCTTCGCGCCCGACAAACACGACCTCGGCATCACCTGGGTGGATTGGAATCCCACGCCGCCCGACAAAGACATGGGGATCTGGAAGGAAGTGTTCCTCACCTCCAGCGGAGCCGTCGCGGTGAGGAATCCATTCGTCTCCTCGAAGCTTGACGCGCAGTACAAGTCCGCCGAATTGACCATCAGCGCCGAAGTCCGCAACGCTTCGAAGGCTCCCGTCAAAGGAGTGCTGCAGGCAGAATTGGAAGGGATCGCTCTCGAGCAGCCGGTGGAATTGTCCGCCGGAGAAACGAAGAGGATCAAATTTTCTCCGGAGCAATTCGCGAAGCTCAAACTGGCCCATCCCCGGATCTGGTGGCCCTATCAGATGGGTGCGCCGAATCTCTATACGGCAAGGTTGCGCTTCGAAAACGCCAAGCAGATTTCGGACACCGCGGAGGTCACATTTGGGATTCGCGAAGTCACCTCCGAATTGACCGACAAAGGTCATCGCCTCTTCAGGGTCAATGGCCGCAAGCTACTGATTCGAGGCGCGGCTTGGGCGCCCGACCTGCTCTTCCGCTGGTCTTCCGCGAAGCTCGACGCCGATCTCGCCTACGTGCGCGACATGCACCTGAACACCATTCGCCTCGAAGGCCGTCTCGACCGCGACGAATTCTTCGAAAAAACCGACAAGCTGGGCATTCTCGTCATGCCCGGATGGACCTGCTGTGACGCCTGGGAGCGGTGGAAGGATTGGACCGGCGATCAGAACCACGTTGCCGCCGCGTCGCTGCGGGATCAGATCACCCGCTTGCGCAATCACCCGAGCGTCTTCGTCTTCCTGAACGGAAGCGACAACCCTCCGCCTCCCGATATCGAGCAAATGTATTTGGACATCGAAAAGGAATTGGAGTGGCCCAATCCCATTGTTTCGTCCGCGTCGGAGCAGAAAACGACGCTGACCGGCGAATCCGGCGTTAAGATGACCGGCCCCTACGAATATGTCCCTCCGGATTACTGGCTTGAAGACACAGAAGCTGGCGGAGCCTACGGCTACAACACCGAAACCAGTCCCGGCCCGGCCATTCCCCCCCGCGAGTCACTCATAAGATTCATTCCGAAGGACCATCTCTGGCCAATCGACGATGTGTGGAACTACCACGCTGGCGGCGAGCGCTTTACCAACGTGAACATTTTCACGGAAGGCTTGAGCCGCCGCTATGGCGAAGCCACGTCCCTTGCCGACTATGAGCGCAAAGCGCAGGCCATGGCCTACGACGGCCAGCGCGCCATGTTCGAAGCCTATGGCCGCAACAAATACGCCGCCACCGGCGTGATTCAGTGGATGCTCAACAACGCCTGGCCTTCCCTTATCTGGCACCTCTACGACTATTATCTGGTCCCTGCCGGCGGCTATTTTGGAACCAAGAAAGCCTGCGAGCCCATGCACGTGCAGTATTCCTACGACGATCATTCCGTGTACGTGGTCAACAGCACGTATGAAGCTCTAAAGAGAGTGAAAGTGTCCGCGAAGATCTACAACATCGATGCCAAGGAAAAAGCTTCGCGCGATGCAACGCTTGATCTGGCAGAAGACAGCAGCACCAAAGCTTTTGACCTGCCCACGCCTGCGGATCTTTCCGCCACGTATTTCCTCAAGCTCCAGCTGCACGATGCCGCGGGAAAACTCGTTGGCGATAATTTCTACTGGCTCTCGACTAAGCCCGATGTGCTCGACTGGGCCGGAAGAACCGACACGGTTTACACACCACAAAAAGATTTCGGCGACTTGACCGGATTGCACGGCCTGCCGAAGGCCAACGTGACCATCACCAAAACAACAGGCGTAACCGGATCAGAGCACTGGATGGCCGTTTCCGTGGTCAACCACGGCGACACCGTGGCCTTCATGATTCATCCACGCCTGACACGCGGCAAGGGCGGCGAAGACGTGGTGCCGGTTTTCTGGAGCGACAATTATTTTTCGTTATTGCCGGGAGAGAAAAAATCCGTCACGGCGCGCTTTGACAGTTCTTCGCTTGCGGGGACGGCTCCGGAACTTCTTGTGGACGGTTGGAACCTCGAACCGATGTCGCCATAACAAGGCGTCGGGTCTGCCGCTCCGGGGGATTGCCCGGCCGCTCATCGGGCCCGTTTGCGGCGCGCACGGTAATCGCCGGGCGATGGTCATTGAGCCGCTCCACTGGCGCGACAAAGCGGTAGCCCAGCCGCGGACGCGTCTCAATGAACCGCGGGCTTTGCGCTGCATCTCCGAGGACACTGCGAAGCTTGTTCACCGCGGTATTCAGGCTGTGGTCGAAGGCCACGTAGGTATTGGGCCAGAGTCTTTCGCAAAGCGCTTTTCGCCGTACCACCTGTCCGGCGCTTTCAATCAAAGTCTCCAGAATCTGGAAGGGTTTTTCTTCCAGTTGAATGCGCAGGCCGTGCTTACGAAGCTCCCGCGATTCGAACGAGACTTCGAAGGCGCCGAAGCGCACAAGAGAAGGCAAGTTTTTCACGTCAGTCATGGGCTCCACCCGGGGGATTTCCCTGGCCTCGACCCAGGTTGCCCGCCGATCCTTTCCCTTGCTCTTGAGTTTTTGACCTAAGTCCCCATTTTCCAGAGCCTGTAACGGTGATAAAGACTTGTTATTTCCTTGTTTTATTCCCGTCAAGTTTTCGCCATCTAAGCGCAAAGAGTTTCTGGGCGAGCCCGTTGCCGCACCTCCTGGACGCAGGAGAAAGGAGCTCGAAAAGCGAACCCGCTTTCGTGAACGTGCCGGACTCGGGGCTTCACGAATCGAGTCGCTTGTTCGACGTCGAGGCGGATCTAGCAAATTTGCTGGATCCATTTCGAAACTCAACTGGAAGAAAGGAAAACAAATGAAGACAGAAGGAAATGCCTTGACTCGGAGTACGAATCGCCGCGCCTTCTTTAAGAAGGGCGCCGTCGCAGCGGGCGCCGCGACCTTGGGAGGCAGCCTCCTGAGGGGCAACGCGTTTGCTTTTGGGAACGACCAGCAGGATAGCGGGCCGCCGATCACCGGGGGCGACATTGCCATCCTGCGATTTCTTTCCGCGGCCGAGCAAATCGAGGCCGATTTGTGGACACAATACTCCGAGCTCGGGGGAACGCAGGACCACGAAGTCTCGGGAGTCAACGGGGGAAATCCGCTCTACACGGCCGCTCTCCAAATCCTGGATGGCGACATGCCGCAGTACATTCACGACAACACGGATGATGAGCTCAGCCACCATCAATTTCTGAACAATTTCCTGGAATCTAAGGGTGCCAAGCCCGTGGACTTGAGCCCTTTTGCCACGATTCCGGGAAGCACAGCCACCGGTTCCACCGGGAAGCAGCGCCTCACCAACCTCATGCAGCTGACCATCGACACCAGCTTCTGGTCGCGGTATCGCAGCATCACTAACCCTGATTTTGATCCCGGTGCGCCGTTTGTTCAGGCCGTGCCAAGCTTGAATGTGAAGCAGCACACTGCGATCCCCAGAACGAATGCGGACACAGACGGCAGCAGACTCAGCGCCGATAACGCCAAAAGCATCACCACCCATCTCCAAGCGATTGCTTTCACCGCAGGCTTTCACTTTGCCTTCATCGAAGTGGGAGGAACCAGTCTGTACCCCACGCTTGCCCAGAAGGTCACAAATCTCGAAGTCCTGCGCATCTTGCTGAGCATCGGCCCCAGCGAAACCATGCATTTCCAGACCTGGCAGGACAAAGCAGGCAACGCTCTGCCCATAACCGACACCGACATTGGTTTCCCCGGTTCGACCGGCGCGACCGTTTCCTTCGCAGACCTCACCCACGCCCAAGGCGAAACGAACCCCGAATCCCTCGAGGGAGACACTTTGCAGGCGAATCTGATTATGCCGGAGCCCTGCCATTTCCTGGACCCCGCTTTGGGTCCTGTGGCCATCATTCGTCCGACCTCAACCAAGCTCAACGGCGCAGTAGCGGCGATCCAGGGCTTCGTGGATGACGGACTCTTTATCGGCCAGAAGGATCCAGCGTTCCTAAACATGGTCTTCCAGTTGGCGAATGACGCCGACGCAGCCCGCCGCGAGTTGTGACTCGTTTTGCCTTCCTGTCCCCGGTTCTCATGGCCTGGGGCAAAGTCGAGGGTCCGGCCTAATTAGGCCTGGACCCTCCTCATTGTTTAACGCCCGCCAAAGCCTACCTGGGCACTTGGGCCCGGACTTGGGTCCGACATTAGAATCAGCGACAGGCGCGCTTTGGCCCCTTGAGGCACTGATTTCTCTTTCCCCCGGCTTTGTTTCCCTCGCGCAACCATTGCACGCTTGTCGAACATCCAATGCGGTAGAATGGGGGTCGGCAACTCCGTCGGCAGAACACGGAGACCACAGGCTCCAAAGAATTGGGATGAAAGAGGGAGGTATGCGTAACGTGAAGCGTCTTTTCACTGCCATCATCGTGGGACTGTTTTTTGTAAGTGTGGCCGCCGCCGACACTCTGGAGCTCAAAAGCGGCAGAGTGGTGCAGGGAAAGTATCTCGGTGGCACGCAGCACATTCTTCGTTTTGAGGTTAACGGCGAAGTTCAAACCTTTAGCACCAATGACATTGTCGCGCTGACCTTTACCGGTACCGGGCGGTCCTTAAGTCCGGCGCCTGCGCCGGCGGACGCCGCGCCTGCACCAGCGGCCGCGCCTGCCACTGCTCCTGCCCCGGCATCGGCGCCGGTCGCTGCGAATGGCATGGTCACCGTTCCCGCCGGACAATCCATTCTCATTCGCATGATTGATGGTGTGGACTCTTCGAAAAACCACGTGGGCGAAGTTTTCCACGCCAGCCTTGAGACGGACCTGACCGTCGGCGACACCGTCGTTGCCCGCAAGGGAACCGACATCTATGGCCGGCTCGCCGAAGCGCAGAAGAGCGGAAACTTCTCCGGTAAATCCGAGTTGCAGTTGGAACTGACGCGCCTGGTCATTGACGGGCGCGACTATCCGATCGTCAGCAGTGACTACACGCTGCAGGGCAAGGGACAAGGCTCGTCCACGGCCAAAAAGGTTGGCGGGGGCGCCGCTCTTGGGGCCATCATCGGAGCCATCGCGGGCGGCGGCAAGGGCGCGGCGATTGGCGCCGGGGCTGGCGCGGCCACCGGTGGTGCCGTACAGGTTTTGACCAAGGGTGCGCAGGTCAAGATCCCCAGCGAAACCCTGCTGGAATTCCGCCTGCAGCAGCCGGTGAGCGTCACGCCCGCTCAAAGTTAAGGTGGTATTTGAAGATCACTTTGTGACGGAGGCGGGCTGCGGCCCGCCTTTCGTCCTTTCCGAGGTAATTTCCTCGTTTGTAGCATTGTCGGATTGGAACCATTCCCCGCACTTTCCCCCTTGCCACTCCTGCTGTTAGTCACTAAGATAACACCCTCAGTGGGGTGATTATTTCAAGGCGGAGAGACCATGCCCAAAGAAAAGCCTCGGGTGAACATCGGAGAAGTCATCAAAACCTATCGCAGCCAGCGCGGTCTGTCGCAGGGCGACATCGAGCGCCGCACCGGGCTCCTGCGCTGCTACCTTTCGCGCGTCGAAAACGGCCACACCGTGCCGTCGCTCGAAACGCTCGCCAAAATCGCCGAGGCCATGGACATTTCGCTCGCAGACTTTTTCCCTGGCACGGAGACCCCGCGCGACCGGGAGACGCAAAAAGCGCTAGGCGAGCTCTCCCAGGACGAGATTCGCTTCCTCGCGGAGATCAAAAAGTACAGCACCACGCTTTCCGACGGTGACAAGCGCTTGGTTTTAGCCATGATCCGCAAGATGGCCACGCTGCTTCCCCCTCAGGCGGTCAAAAAACTCGTCGCCCGCCGCCCCACCGCATAAGCGACCAAGTCGTGGGTCTGCCGGGCTAAAGCCGGCATCCGACATGGGCAACCTCTCTGGTGCCTACAAACCCGGGTTGCGCCAAGCACCGGGCATCCGAACGCGCCGCTGCTCTGTTACAATGCAAGCAAGATGGCGCGCACCTTTGGCAGGCCGCGTTTCGGTGAATTCCTCGTCGCCATACTATTCGTCTCGCTGACGGCGGCAGTTTCCACCGCGCAACAATCTGCGACAGCCGCACAGGCACCTGCAGCCGCTGCCAATTCAAAAAAAATCTACGTGGTCTTGCCTTTCGAGAATGGTGGTGCGCCTGGCAAACTTGACTGGCTTGGCGAAGGCCTGGAAGAGCTGACCATCGAGCGCCTTACCGCTGCGGGAGAACAGGTCTATTCGCATGCCGGGAGGGCCGCCGAACTCGAACGCTACGGTCTGCCGAGCGGCACCGCGTTTAGCCGTGCGACGATGCTGCGGGTTGCCGAAGATCTGGACGCGGATTACGTCATCTACGGAAAATACGCTGCCAAAGGCCCCACTCTCAGCGTCGAGATGCGCGTCCTCAAGATGGATCCCTTGGCGCTGCGCGCCCCGATACAGGAAAGCGGCCCGCTGGAATCGCTGATGGAACTGCACACCCGTCTGCTTTGGCGGACGCTTTCCACGGGTAACGGACATTACCCGCTAAGCCTCACCGATTTCACCAAGCGGCAGCGGCCGCTGCGCATGGATGCGTTCGAGCAATACGCGCGCGGGCTGCAGTCCAGCGACCCGGAAGCCAGGCTGGCGCCTTTGCACGAAGCGGCGCGCTTGGAGCCCGAATGGCTGGATCCGATTTTCGCGCTGGGAGAAGCCTACTTTTCGAAAAAGGACTACAACGCGGCGCTGGCCTGGTTCTTCAAGATCCCCAAGACGTATGACCGCTACGCCGAAGCGCTTTTTTTCAGCGGAGTGTGCCGCTTGCAATTGAATCAGGCGGACCTCGCCGAGCAAACCTTCCATACGCTGCAAGAAACGATGAAGAATCCGACGGCAAACGGTGCCGACTTGCCGGAGGTCCTGAATGATCTGGCGATCGCGCAAGCTCGGCAGGGCAAACAGGCGGCCGCGCAAGCCGGCCTTCGCCGGGCGGCGGAACTGGCTCCGGGAGAAGACGACTATTCGTTCAATCTCGGATTGCTCGCGCTCGAGAGCGACGATGCGGGCGCGGCAGCGGACTATTTCCGCCAGGCCGCCGAGCGCGAGCCGGACAGCGCGGAAGACCGCGCGTTGCTGATCCTGTCGCTCGACAAAGCGGGAAGGTCTGCGGAAGCCGACCAGGAACGCGAAGCGGCGAAAGAGGCTTTTGGCCCAAACGGGTTGCCGGCAATTCAGTTGAATAACCCGTCAGACAAAAAGAAGGAAACGTTGGCTCGTTTGACGCGGATCAAGACGGAGCTGGATGTAAGCGAACTTCGCGCGGAACCGACGGGACCTTCCGTGGATGGCGCTTCTGCCGCGGTTGCAAACGACACGCCGGCCACGCGCGTCCGCAGGGGCAGGCAAGAACTTGCAGCCGGGCATTTGGATGCGGCTGAAAAAGAGTTTCGTGCTGTGCTGTCGGCGGAGCCGGCGAATGCCGCGGCGCATCGCGGTTTGGGAGAAATCGCGCGCCGCCGAGGCAAGCTGGAGGACGCGGTCAGGGAATTGCAGGCGTCACTGGCGACTCGCGACTCCGCGGAAATCCGTACAATGCTCGCGAAAATCTATTTGGACCAGAAGAAACCCGAGCTGGCGCGGGCAGAGGCGGCAAAAGCCCTGAAGCTTGCTCCCAATTATGCGGAGGCAAAGCAGCTGCTCGAGCATTTGCAGAATTCCAAACCCGCCCAAAAAAAGCCGGGCGGCGGTGCGCCATGAGCGCTCGAGTGCCATCGCCTCGCCGAGGCTTTCGCTTCCCGAAGGCTTGGGCCACGGCAGGTTTTGTGGTCTTTTGCGCGATGGGGACCTTTGCCGCGAGGTTGCTGCCGCCTTCGTCCAGCGCCGACGTGCAAGCGAGCGGTCCCCTTGTTCTGGAATTGAAACTCGATGGCGAGGTCGAGCCGATCCTGGCAACCTACATCGACGAGGGACTCGCCGACGCGGCGCGGCGGCACGCCTCGCTGGTGTTGGTCACCATGGATACGCCGGGCGGCCTGAGTGATTCGATGAAAGACATCATCCAGCACATTCTCGCTTCACCCGTGCCGGTGGCCGTATACGTGTCGCCGACGGGAGCGCGGGGCGCCTCGGCGGGGTTCTACATTCTTCTTTCCGCGGATATTGCCGCGATGGCGCCGGGTACGCATGCAGGCGCTGCCTCTCCCATCATCGCCATTGGTGGATTTCCCCAACAAATTGACGAAGTCTTCCGCAGAAAAATCAATCAGGACGCCATGGCATTCCTGAGGAGCTTCACGGTGCGGCGTGACCGCGACCCCGAACTGGCCGAGAAGGCGATTACCGAATCCAAAGCGTTCACGGAAAAGGAGTGCCTGGATGGCAAGATGATCGATTTGGTCGTCAACACATCCGATGATTTGATTCGGGGGCTTGATGGGCGCACGATCACGCGGTTTGACGGCACCAAAGCCACGCTGGCGTTGAAAAACGCCGTGCGCGAGCCTTTCGAGTTATCGGCGCGGCAACGGTTCCTGGCGCGCATTGTCCAGCCGGATGTGTTCTTTGTCCTGCTGATTCTCGGGGTGCTGGGGCTGTACACGGAATTCACGCATCCAGGCGTCATCGCCCCGGGAGTCATTGGCGGAATCTGTCTAATCCTGGCGCTCTACGCGATGCATTTCCTCCCGGTGAACTTGGCGGGATTGTTCCTCATTGCCTTGTCGCTGGCGTTTTTCATTCTGGAAGCCAAAGCGCCAAGTCACGGTGTCCTCGCGTTTGGTGGAATCGTTTCCATGTTCTTGGGCGCGGTGTTCCTGGTCCGCTCGCCGTTGACCGCCGGAGGTGTGAGCCTTAGCGTGGCCCTGTCGGCAACTCTGCCGTTCGGCATTTTCGCGGTTGTGCTGATGAAGTTGGTGCTGCGGTCGCGAAAATGGAAAACGGCCACGGGAAAGGAGGAGTTAATCGGCTCCCAGGGCACGGTGACCGCAGAGTTGAAAGCGGGTACGGAGGGAATGGTGCGCGTCCACGGCGAGCTGTGGCGCGCGGAATCGTCGCAGGGAGTGCCGGAGGGAAAGACCGTTCGCATTACCGGAGTGGAAGGATTGAAGCTGTACGTCGAACCCGAGGAAGTGGCCAGCTCGCCGGTGAAGTAAGGGGTGTGTGCTTAGGAGGAGAGAGATGGAAATCGGCTTCGTGGGGATGGCGGTCATCGCCGGGATTGTGCTGATCTGGTTCTGGAATTCGATTTACATCATTAAGGAGTGGGAGCGCGGCGTGGTGCTGCGGCTGGGACGGTTGATGCCGGAGGCGAAAGGGGCGGGAATACGGCTAGTCATTGCCCCGATTGAAAAGCTGTACCGCATTAGTCTGCGCCTGGAGACGCTGGACGTTCCGCCCCAGGACATCATCACGCGCGACAACGTTTCGGTCAAAGTAAACGCCGTGTGCTATTTCCGCGTCGTGGACGCGAACCTAGCGCTCTCCCAGGTGCAGAATTACCAGTACGCGACGTCGCAGTTGGCGCAGACCACGCTGCGCAGCGTTGTCGGGCAATTCGAACTGGACGAAATTCTCTCGCAGCGCGAAAAAGTGAACGCCAAACTGCAGGTGATTCTGGACCAGGACACCGAGCCGTGGGGCATCAAAGTCACCAAAGTGGAAGTAAAACAAGTCGACATCCCCGAGCAGATGCAGCGCGCCATAGCCAGACAGGCGGAAGCTGAACGCGAGCGCCGCGCGAAAATCATTCACGCCGACGGCGAATACGAAGCTTCCGCGAAGCTGGCCGACGCGGCCAAGGTGCTGGAGACTCAGCCTTCCGCGATCCAGTTGCGCTATCTGCAAACTCTCACGGAAATAGGTGTCGAGAAGAACACAACGATTGTGTTTCCCCTTCCCATCGATATTATTAACAAGTGGGTACAGGCGCTGGGAGGAACGCAAAAATAAGAAATGAGTTACGAAGGAAAACGGGGTGCCGCTGAGCGCGTACTCGAAGGCCGTCACGTCATTGGCTTGTTCCTGGCGGTTATTTTGCTCTCCGGGCTGTTTTTTACGCTTGGGTACGTCATGGGGCTGCACCAATCGGAGGCGGAAGCGAGCGCTGACGATTTGCCGAAGCCGGAGGTGCGAAATACTGCCAAACCGGAAACGGTTCCGAAGCATGCGCAGAAAACCACTCCCGGGGGATCATCCGCGGGTACGGGAACGCCGGACGGCTCGGAATGGGAGTTTTACCACGCCGGTGAAAAAAACAAAAACGAAGAACTCCTGAAACCTGCCCCGGCTGTGCCTCGACCGCAGCCAAAGAGCGACGCCGCAGTCCCCAAGGCACCCGCGGCGCGTAGCGCGAATGCCGGCCCGTCGCAGCCCTCAAAGGGCTCCAATGTGCCGGCTGCCCCGGCCAATGGCTACTCCCTCCAGGTTGCTGCGATGAACCGAGAGGCAGATGCGCTTGACCTCGCGAAGCTTTTGCAGACGAAGAGGTTTCCCGCCTACGTGCTGTCGCCGCATGGTGACAAATATTACCGCGTGCAGGTGGGGCCCTACCCGGACTTGAAGGCCACCGACGTTGCCCGGAAGGGCCTGGAAGTCGCAGGCTTCAAAGCCTTCGTGAAGCGCTGATGTCTCAATACGCCGGGCCCACGCTGGTTGCTTCGGAGATCGGGGCCAAGATACCAGATTGGCTGCGCCTGGCGGTCGCGGCGGTATCCGGCGCGGCGCTGTCCCTTTCCTTCACCGGGTTGTACCTCAGCATTTATTCCTGGATTTGTGTTGCCGCGCTGTTGCTGGCGGCGACCGGTGCGAGCGGCCGCGCCGCGTTCGCCTGTGGCTTCTTCCACGCGTTGTTGTTTGCGCTGACTTCCGTGCCTTGGATTGCGACGGTCCTCAGCGTTCATGGCGGTTTGCCGGTCGCAGGCGGGTGGGGCGTTTTGCTGTTGATTGCGTCGGCGTGGGGCGTGCTCGTTGGCGGTTTCACACTAACCGTCGACCGCATATCTCGCCGCAGCATTGAGCTCGCGTGTATTGCGGCGCCGTTCGTGTGGGTCACGTTCGAGTTTGTGCGCGCGCATCTGCCGGAGGTCAGTTTTCCCTGGAACTTGCTGGGTTATCCGGCTTCAGCAAATCTCGGCTTGTTGCAAATCGCCACGCTTACCGGGATTTACGGATTGTCGTTTCTCGCAGCGGGGTTCAATGCTCTATTGGCCTGGGTGGTAGCGTCGAAAAGGATGGCGTTGAGACAACGGGTGGGTATCGCGGGACTGGTGACGACAATTCTGCTGGTCGCTACTTTGGTTGGGCCTCGGCTGGTGCCGCAGGCCAAGGCGCAGCATTTTGCGCGCGCCGTGCAGCTCGATTTTCCTGAGGTACCTGAATATCCATCCGATTGGTTTGCTAAGAATGGGCAGCAGCTTGCCGAGGTCTCAAAAATGAGCCTCGCACCGAGCGCGGAAAAACCCGACCTGTTGGTCTGGCCCGAAGCACCCGCGCCGTTTTCATTTGAAGACTCGCAATTCGCAAGACTGGCCTCGAGTTTGGCGATTCGCTTTGGCCATCCTTTTCTTGCGGGCGCCATTGAATGGAAGACCCCGGTGGATTCGTCGGACAGAGTTCCCCCGGGACGAGTGGTGCCGTACAACAGTGCGATCCTGCTTGACCCGCAAGGACAGCGCGCTTTTGTCTACGACAAGATTCATCTTGTGCCCTTTGGTGAGTACGAACCGTTTCCGCTCATTCATCGCGTCGTCGCCAACATTTCCGACGAGGTCGGCGGCTTTCACAAGGGCAACCGGCATGCCGTGGGCCGCTTGCCGAACGGGCACACTTTTGGCGTGTTCATCTGTTACGAAGCGATTTACCCCGGCGAAGTGCGGCGCTTTGTGGCAAATGGCGCGGAGCTATTGTTGAACATTTCGAACGACGGCTGGTTCGGACATTCCGCTGCCGCCGAGCAGCACCTGCATATGGTACGCGTCCGGGCGGTCGAAAACCGGCGGTGGATCGTGCGCTCCACCAACAGCGGCTACACCGTCTCCGTGGATCCCTACGGCCGCATCTTCGCGCCGCTTCCGCCGGACGTGCGCGCGGAAACGGACCTGCCTTATGACTTTCGAACCGACAAAACCATGTACACGCGGTTCGGGGACTGGTTTGCTTGGATGTGCGTCACCGTTTCCGTTATTCTGTTGGTGATCGCTTTGAAACCGCGCAACAGGGAAGGAACGACGCAAGTCGCTAACGAAAATTAGCTAGAAAGAAACCAATGAACCTCGAAGACCTACAAGATCGCTACGAATCACTGAAGCAGCGCATCGCGCTTGTGCGGAGCTATCTTTGACGCGCCCAGCAATCGCGAGCGCCTGAAGGCGCTGGAAACCCGCATCGGCGACCCCAATTTCTGGAGTGACCAGGAAGCCGCTCAGGGAGTTTTGCGTGAGCGCAAGCGAGCCGAAGAACAGATTGCCGCGGACGAAAAGCTCACCGCGGTGAGCGGCGACCTTGAAACGTACATCCACCTGGCACAGGAGGAGACGAATCCGAAGCAAAGGGAAGACCTTTTGAAAGAGCTGGAGCGTGAACTCGGCACCGCGGACATTTACGTTTCCGACCTGGAAACCAAGACGCTCCTCTCCGGCGAGAAGGATCATCTTAACGCCATCATGACCATCAAGCCCGGCGCAGGTGGAACGGAGTCGCAGGATTGGGCCTCCATGCTCGTGCGCATGTACTTGCGCTGGGCCGAGCGAAAAGCCATCAGCGCTTCGGTGCTCGATGAAATGTCCGGAGAAGAAGCCGGGATCAAATCGGCGACGATCGAATTTGCCGGCGAGAATGCGTACGGGCTGCTGGCCGGGGAAACCGGTGTTCACCGCTTGGTGCGGATTTCCCCCTTCGATCAGGCGGCCCGTCGTCACACTTCATTTGCGTCCGTGTTCGTAATTCCGGAAATCGACGACAAAATCGAGATTAGCGTTCGGCCGGAAGACTTGAAGGTCGACACATTCCGGTCCGGAGGCAAAGGCGGCCAAAACGTCAACAAAGTGGAGACCGCCGTGCGCATCACACACATCCCGAGCGGCATCGTGGTCGGCTGCCAGGCCGAACGCAGCCAACATAAGAACCGCGAACTGGCGATGAAAATGCTTCGCTCGCGCCTCTATGACATGGAACTACAAAAGCGCCAGGCGGAAACCGACAAGCTAGATGAAACCAAGATGGATATTTCGTTTGGCAGCCAGATCCGCTCGTATGTGATGCAGCCCTATCAGATGATCAAAGACCACCGCACGAAATTCGAAGTCGGCGACGTCAACCGCGTGCTCGACGGAGATTTGGATCCTTTCATTCGCTCCTATCTCATGGCCAAGAAAAGCAAGGGGCGGCTCGACGTGCAGCCCGATGATAACGGCGAACCGGACTAGCGTTGACGGCCATCGCTGCAAACAGTCTTCAGCCCATTTCTGGTCTCCCGTTGGCTTTGCCAAGCGCCCATTTTCCGGGGCCGCTATACGCAAGCATCAACAGACCGCCCATGATTGCCAAGTTTTTCCGAAAGTGGGTCTCCTGTATGCCCGCCATCGCCGCACTAGCCGCCCAGTAGTTGTGGAACAGCACCGTGACCGCCGTCGTGTAGAGAAACATGGCGAATGCAGCGATGCGGATCTGGTATCCCGTGATCAGGCAGACCGAACCGGCCAACTCAACGACCGTGGCGATGGCCAGAAGCACGGGAATGATCGGCAAGTGCCGGGTGCTCATATACTGCACGTTGTCTGACCAGAAGAACACCTTCGCAATTCCGCTGGTGGCAAAGATGTAGGTGATCATCAAACGTCCGGTGAGCGGAATGACGGGATGGTCGAGTTTCATGGGCACCTGATTTCTAAACAGTCGCAAATACTTGGCAGGGTTGACTCACGAAGAATCTCACCCGTGCGAGAAAACCATTGGCGGGATGCGCAACCACAGGTTCGCTGTCACTCATGGCGCAGCGCCATGAGCGGATCCACGCGCGTCGCGCGATGCGCCGGCAGCAGACACGCCAGCAGCGTGAGGCCCGCGAGGAGCGCGGCGATCGCGCCGAAGGTGAGGGGATCGGTCGCTTTGACCGAAAACAACATGGACTCGAGGAAGCGGGTCAACGCCAGGGCGCCAAGCAGTCCTGCGCCAACGCCACAGGCAATGGTCACTGCCCCTTCCGCCAACGCCATTCTAAGAATGTGCGTGCGCTGTGCGCCCATGACCATGCGAATGCCGATTTCGTTGGTTCGTCGGCTGAATGTGTAAGCCATGACGCCGTAGACGCCGATGGAAGCAAGGAGAAGGGCAACGCCGGCGAAGATACCGAGGAGTTCGAGAGCAAAGCGCCGCTCCGCAAGGAATGTGGAAACGACGACGTCCATGGTGCGCAAGCTAAAGACAGGAATGCCCGGATCCACCTGTTGCATCTCGGTGTGGACGGCTTCGCCCAAGACACCGGGTTCGCCGGTAGTCCGGAGAAAAACCACGGCGCTGTAGGGAGGCGTTTGAAAAACGGGGAAATAGATGTGGGGGGCGGTGGCCGCATCGAAGCCGTCGGATTTGATATTGCCGACCACCCCGACGATGGTGACCCAGGGATTTTGCGCGGCGGAAGTCTGACCGCGCCGGGCTACTCCAAGCTGAAGGCGCTGGCCAATCGCATCGGAATCCGAGCCCGGCCAATAGCGACGCGCAAGGGTTTCATCGATCAGCGCGACGCGCTGGCCCTTGGTATCGTCGGAGTCGGTAAAGAATCTGCCTTGCAGCAGAGGAGTCTTGAGGACGGAAAAATACGCGGCGCTGACGCTCGCGATTTCGGCCACCGGGGTTCGCTCGACATCGAGCGGGCGATTCTCGATGAGAAAAGGGGACTGAAAATGGTTGAAATCCATGGGCAGACTGGTGCCATTGCCAATGGCAGCCTGCTCGACTCCGGGAAGCACGGAGACGCGCCGCAGAACTTCCCGGTGAAACGCAGCCCGCTTTTCGGGAGCGAAGTACGGGTCATCTTTCGGATTGTTGGGCACGGCAAGCCAGATTTTTGCCGTGACTAAGTGGTGAGGGTCGAAACCGGGTTGCACCTCAAGAACCTGCTGGAAGCTGCGGACCAAAAGGCCTGCGCCGATCAAGAGCACGAGCGAAAGGGCAATCTCCGAAGCCACCAGAATGCGCGAGAATTGGATTTCATGTTTGCTCGCGCCCGCGCCGCGCGTGCCCTCGCGAAGCGCTCGGGCATGACTGCTGCGAGCTGCCTCGAAAGCCGGAGCGAGCCCGAAAATCACGCCCGTAAGAATGGAGATCAGGAACGCGAATAAAAGCACGCCGGGACTGATGCTGGCTTCACTGAGGCGAGGCAGATTCGCGGGCGCGATGTCGACGAGAGACCTCTTCAGCCAGACAACGGTGATAAGAGCCGCGGCACCCGAGATCGTAGCCAGAAAAATGCTCTCGGTGAGGAGCTGTATGATCAGTCGCGAGCGGCCGGCGCCAACCGCGAGGCGAACGGCGATTTCCCGTTGCCGGTT